>JAKAFX010000056.1 GCA_021817735.1 Thermoplasmata archaeon
CGGGCATTATTGCTCATGGCCTTGGGGTCACGCCAATAATAGACCCGCGCCTGGCGGAGACCGATATGGGATCCCTAAATAATACCAGTGCCCGTGAAGCAGCATACTCCAACAGGCTCACAGCCGGTGTGGAACCATGGAGCTCTCAGGTTGAAAGGATGCGTGATTTCATGAATGGAGTCTCAGGAAATACAGTTGCCGTTAGTCATGCAATGCCAATCAGGGCCCTTATTTCAAGCATAATGGAGATGGATGAGCTTGAGTCTCTGGGTATTGACATCGGTTTTGCATCCCTGACTATCGTGAATTTGGAAGAGCAGAGAGTTGAATCCATAGGGGCAAGGGGCCTCACGTCAAGGCTGAGGTTATTGCTTTCGGGGGAAAAGGATAACAGTGTGTAGATATGAAACGGCTTCTCTTCATTAGGCATGGTGAAAGCGAAGCCAATGCCAGGGGGCTTATTTCCAGTGACCGGAACGGCTATCATCTAGTTGAAGAAGGAAGGAAACAGATCGAGTACCTAACGGGGCAGATATATAAACTTAGGTTTAGATCGGCATACTCCAGCCCGCTGCTTAGATGCGTTGAAAGTGCCACTTTAATTTCAGGCAGTCTAGGCATTCCCATTTCAATTGATGAGAGGCTCCGGGAAACAGATTACGGGGATCTAAACAACTCAGTGATCCATGGGAGGTTGATAGACCTAGATCCGGACTTTCTAAGGGCCAATAGAGTCGAAAGTCTGGAATCGCATCTCGAGAGAACAGAATCCTTCATCAAGGACTCTGCAGACATGTCGATCGTCGTTACTCACGGACTGGTTGTGAGGGCAGCAATTTCAATTGTCACAGGCATAGGCCAGGATGAGATGGGCGGAGTAAGGATAAGGCCAGGGTCTATGACCTTCATGGACACAGACTCAAGGAGACTTTACTCGCTTGGCAATTTCCAGATCACAGACGCAATCAGGAAAGCCTTTTCTGTAGACTAGAAAAATTCTGCACCGAGGAGATCGGCCACATCGGTGATGAATTTTTCATCAGCCAGGGAGAAAGCATTTCTTGTATCCGAATCTATATCGATCTCACCAACAGCTGACCCATTCTTTCGTATGGGAACCACAAGTTCTGATTCGGTCGATGGGAAACAGGCCAGGTATTTTGCGTTGGACTTCACGTCTGCTTCGTTGACAATCTCGTTCTTCAAAACAGCAAGGCTGCAAAGTCCGTCACCGAGTGATATCTGCTCATGCTGGGTTTTTTCACCCTTGTAACTCTCCAGCACCAGCTTATCTCCATCACGAACATAAATCCCAACCCAGTTGTATCTGTCTTCCAACGCCTTAAGTTCACTGCAGACAAAGGAAAAGGTCTGGCTTCTTCCCTTCCGGAGGATTTTCCTGACATCGTCCAGAAACTTTTGCCTCTCCATGTCATTCATTTCTGGCTGATCCTGATCTTAATAATAAACCGGACGGTTAGCGCAAAAGTAACATTGCATTATACGATCAGTTACCTAGTTTGGCTAATATTGCAGGCCATAATCATCAAGAAAGCAGAAAGTTGCTAAAGCTCGGCAATGTCCTCCCTTTAGGTATCGTGAAATACAAAATATAAATGTCCTCTTTAAATTGCCTAAACGTGAAGATATACAACACCCTGACGCGGACAGTGGAAGAGATAGTTCCACAGAGGCAGGGAAGGATAAGGCTCTTTGTCTGCGGGCCCACGGTGTACAACTACATCCATCTTGGAAATGCAAGGACATTTGTCCTATTCGACTCACTTGCAAAGTATCTATCCTTCTCTGGATTCGAGGTGTTTTACCTTCAGAACATAACGGACATTGATGATAAGACACTCAGGGTCGCGAGTGAATCTGGCGTTCCATGGACTGAGGTTTCGCAAAAATTCTATGAGGAATACCGGAAGGATATGGAAGCTCTTGGCGCTAATTCAGTCAACGTATATGCCAAGGCAACTCTTTATATCGAGGAGATCAAGTCTCAGATAAGGAGGCTTTTAAAGAAGGGTTTTGCCTATGAAACCTCGGACGGAGTTTACTTTCACGTCGAGAAGTTTCGGGATATGGGTGCACTTTCCGGGCAGAAACTGGACAAAGTGGTTCCTGGAAGCAGGGTTTCTCCAAGCGAGCAGAAACTCAACCCATCGGATTTTGTACTCTGGAAGAAGCAGAAACCAGGGGAACCTGCTTGGGACTCTCCATGGGGCTATGGCAGGCCAGGCTGGCATATTGAGGACACGGCAATAACTGAAAGTTTCTTTGGCAAGAGCTATGATATCCACGGTGGAGCCAAGGATCTAATGTTCCCGCACCACGAGGCAGAGATCGGGCAGATGCGATCCATTTCGGGCAAGAAATACCTTGCAAAGTACTGGATACACGGGGGTTACCTGAACTTTGGTGGAGACAAGATGTCAAAGTCAACAGGTAATTTCATCCTCCTGAGAGAGGCACTCAGGAAATACTCCAGGCAGCAGATCAGGTTCTTCCTCCTCAATGCAAACTATTCGTCGGACCTTCTTTACACCGAAGACCTGTTTAAAGCCTCGTGTGAGGCACTTGATCGAATCCAGACTGCGTATGAGATGCTTCATGGGGTTGAAGGTCAGTCTGGGTCGGAAGACTTTGATCCAGGAATATACCTTTCAAGAATAAGAAGTAGCCTGGACAATAACTTTGACACTCGATCAGCATTCGCATACCTCCAGGAACTCTCATCGATGATTTTCAGGAGTGGAGGAAAGCTTTCTCCCGAGATTGCCGCTAGAGCCAGAGAGACGTATATGTTCGTGGACAGGATCTTCGGCATACTCAAAAATGACGCTGTGGGGTCGGATGTGTCCAGGGCAATTCAGGGGATAATCAACCTCAGGGAGGAATTCAGGAAGAAGAGAGACTTTGCCACTTCTGACATGATACGAAAAATTCTTGAAGAGAGTGGAGTCAGGATTGAGGACGAAGCATCTGGTACGAAATGGAGGTTCGTTTGAGATGGAAGAAAATGGGGGTGAGAAGATAGGCGTGATAGTTATAGACCTCGTCAATGACTTTGTCAGCGGTAAACTGGGATCACCAAGGGGAACCGAGGTTGCCAGAAGATCGGCCGCGTTCCTGAGGGAAGTAGAGGAACACAGCACCATTGTGTTCACCATGGACTCTCACATCAGGAATGACCCTGAGTTCGCGATATGGGGCGAACATTGCCTTGAAAATACCAGTGCATCTGAACTATCCCCATTACTTGCCCAGATAGAAGGGTTCAGGATCAGGAAGCGGCACTACGATAGTTTCTACGATTCGGATCTCGATGGCCTGCTGAGGGCAAATGGAGTATCTCACGTATATCTTTTTGGAATTAGCACGGACATCTGCGTGCTGCATACCTGTTCCGGCGCATTTTTCAGAAACTACAGGATTAGCATAATCGGGGACCTCTGTACCTCGCTGGACGAGTCCCGTCATCTGAGGGCCCTGGATGACATGAAACTTCTATACGGGGCTCAAATCACTGATGCCAGCCAGGCTTTAAAGGACATAAAGGCGAATTGAGATGAGAATCAGCAGTGCAACAGAAGACGACATAAAATCGGGCAAGACTGCAGACGTTTACTTCACAAAAACGGTTGGAATCCTTTCATCGGGTTTTCCAGATAAGAAAGTAGTCATGGATGTAACTTTCTCCGGATCGGAGTTTCCATTCATTCTACTTTCAGGGCTGAACGATCTTCTTTCCATCATTGAAGGCAGGAGGGTGGATATAGAGGCTATACCGGAAGGTACGCTCATTCCAAACAGGGACGCGAAGGGTATTCCCCTGCCAGTCCTGACTATTTCAGGTAATTACAAGGAATTCTCGGTTATGGAAACAGCTCTTCTGGGTTGCCTGTCCCAGGCAAGCGGCATTTCTACAAAATCATGCATGATTCGGGCAGCAGCTGGTGACTTGCCTTACATCTCATTCGGGATTAGGAGAATGCACCCTGCGATCTCCCCAATGATCGACAGGTCAGCATATATCGGTGGGGCTGATGGTGTATCCGGGCTGATGGGTGCTGAGCTCATCGAACAGGAGGCAGTTGGAACTATGCCTCACGCACTTTCCCTACTGCTTGGTGACAAGGAAGCTTGGAAAATGTGCGCTCAAACAACTGGGGGAAAGAAAACATTGCTTATCGACACTTTTGACGACGAGAAGTTCGCTGCCCTGAAGGCAGCTGAGGAGATAAAAGACCTGGATTACGTAAGGCTGGATACGCCATCCTCCAGGAGAGGTAATTTCGGAAATCTGGTGAGAGAAGTAAGGTGGGAGCTGGACCTGAGGGGATACAGGAATGTCAAGATCATGGTATCAGGTGGACTAGATGCAAAATCGGTCTTGGATCTCAGGAAGGCAGGGGCAGAAGCCTTTGGAGTTGGAACATCGGTAGCCTCTGCCAAGCCGGTTGACTTTGCCCTGGACATCGTTGAAATAGAAGGCAAGCCATTGGCAAAGAGGGGAAAGTTTTCAGGAAGAAAGAAGGTATTGAGATGTCACGACTGCAGGCGGGTAACGGTTGTGCCATTTGGTTCCACGGAAAAGAAATGCGGCTGTGGGGGAGACTTGGAAAACCTGCTCAAGCCAGTAATGAAGGCCGGGAAACTGACGGACCCTTACCCAAGCCCTTCGAAAATACGTGATAGAACTCTTGGTGAAATGAAGCTTGGAAGTGCACTGATCTCCCAGGCACTTGAGAATGGTGATTAGAATCTCATTTAGTGAATCTAAAGGAATATGGAACGGCCATGTAACTGTTAGGCTCGCAGTATTGGGCGTTACTCTGATCTTGTTGGCTTACTTGCCAGGGAACTTGAATGCACAGCAGCCGCAGCCACATTTTGACAGTACCTACCCTATTCCACTGGCATCCTCTGGAACCATCGGGGGAACCACCCCTATTGGAAAAATCAACCCTGATACCATACTTCACGTTCTTGTAACATTTCCATTTACCAATGCTGCAGGACTAAATGCATTTCTTGGTGAAGTTCAGAATCCTAGGTCTCCGGTTTTTCATCACTACCTCAGCAGCGTACAGTTCAATAGCCTGTACTCGCCCAGTGCCTCCGAGTATGGCAATTACATGAACTACTTTGAATCCCAGGGCTTCATTGTGAAAAGCTATGGTGACCATGTCTCCCTGGAGATTACTGGGAAGGCCTCCTTATTCCAGTCTGTGTTTCATACCAATATACTGGAGTATTCTTTGGGCTACAGGACTTATTATGCCCCATCCAGTCAGCTTTCAATGGCTGTGAATTACGGGCCAATCCTGTCTGTTAGCGGACTTAGCGACAGGCATCTCGGCAGGTTATCACCACTCTATCTTGGATCCGGTACAGGGGAAACGGTTCTTGGCGCAGATTTTCAGTCTGCGTACCAGCTTAATCCTCTATATTCTAAGTACGGGTATCCCATAAACGCCACAATAGCCACCATCCTATGGTCAGGAAGTAGCAATGGAGTGACATATCCTCCATTCGTACCATCCGACATATCAAATTACACAAAGAATTACTATCCTGCCAGTGAACCCCAACCAAAAATTTACGCATATCCCTTTGGTGGGGCTCCTCTTCCGGGATACAACGCGAAGAATGATCCTACTGGAGCAAACGTGGAGAGCACTCTGGATCTGGAGATGGCGTCCACTATCGCACCTGGGTCAAACGTTATTGAGGTTTACGGTTCTAGCCCTACACTAACATGCCTTGACACTGCTTTTGCTAACATATTGAGCCCCTCCTACAATACAACTGTGGACAACCTGCTGGGCAATGTAAGCGTAATTTCAAACTCTTGGGGGACCAATGATACTAACGACTCTACCTGGATGAGCTATGAGCAGGAAGCAGCAGCCAGGGGGATATCAGTTTTTGCATCTTCTGGGGACAATGGCAATACCCCAGGACCTGATCCGAGCTTCCCAGCTTCAATGGCATACAACAGTTTTGGAACTACCTCTGTAGGGGGGACTTTCACCGTTCTATCTGGAACGTCATCCAACAATGGTTCCCTTACCACTGGAATTGCCAACCAGTCAACGTGGTTCAACCTTCCGAAGGCAGGGAATGGAACCCAGGGAGGAATCAGCCAGGTTTTCAATGAAACCATGTGGCAGATTAACAGCCCTGATGCCAATTCAGTTATAACTTCAAACGCAACGAGGTTACATCTCAAGGATGGAGTTGGGGTACCAGATGTTTCCGCAGTGGGGGCGAACATGGGAATATGCCTTTCCACCAGTTCAGGCACTGGTCTTTACAAGGTCGATGGAACCAGCATATCATCTCCCCTGATTGCTGGCCTTTTCGCAGTGCTGGACCACTCAATGCCCACCAGGGTCGGATACGCGAACCCGGCAATTTTCAAGCTAGCTAATTTACAATATAATGGTTCCTTTTCATCTGCCAGACCATTCTATTTTGTGACGCAAGGTGCTAATGCCATCTACACCAGCGCTTTTGGATACAATCTCGTCAATGGATGGGGTACAATTAACGCATCTAACTTCCTCAGTGCATACGAGAGTGTTTACCTCTATGTCGGGGAAGTTAATTTCAAGGAGACAGGACTGCCGGTGGGGAAAACGTGGGTGGTGAACATGTCCGGGTCGGTCAGGAGTTCAACCGGAACCAACATATCCTTTAACATGCCCTATGGATCGTACTACTATTCCATCAGCAACTCCGCGCAGATAAGGACATACCCGAGCACTGGCACGGTCGATTTAGGCTCGCCCATGGTCAACATTTCAGTCTACTTCAGCAACAGTACATATAACGTATCCTTTGTCCAGAAAGGACTTTCTGCTGGTTCTTTGTGGTCAGTTATACTGAACGGGACGACGCAGAATTCCACCAGCACTTACATCAATTTCAGCCTTCACATAGGGAATTATCCCTTTAAGATTCCAGTGCAGTCAGGTTACTCTCCTCTACAGCCCACTGGAAACGTGACCGTAACCGACAGAAATCTAACAGTACAGGTGGTGTTCAAGAAGGCGTACAACCTTACATTCTCTGCGAGCGGACTTCCTTCTGGGCTATACTGGCTGGTTAAGGTGAACAATACACAGAAAGGGTCTTCTTCTGGAACCATCACATTTCCGGAACCAAATGGAACTTACAGCTACGTTATATTTGCTGTGTCCGGCTATGTCCCGTCGTCTTCAACCGGGACTGCCACCATCAATGGCAAGAACGTGGTAATCAACGTGACCTTTTATGCTTCACTTAACCAGGTTCAGTTTATCCTTAACGGATATCCGGACGGGTCTCCGTGGATGCTCATGATCAACGGTAACAATTTTACGAGTTACAATACTACCTTCATTTTGGGCCTAAATGATGGCAGCTATGTATTTTCGGTTTCCCTGGGAACGAATGCGTCCCGTCCTGTCTACACCGGAACTTTTAGCCTTAATAACTCAGATAGGATCATTTACATAAACCTCACAAAAGACTCAAGGCAGGAGATCCTCGGCTACATATTCGCCATAACGTTTGGTTCGATGGGTGCTTCCCTGATTGGTATCGGGCTTTACCTTTCTAGGCGCAGGAATAAGATCAGACTTTGAGCCCCATAATTCTTCTTTTTGACCCATTCAACATGTCCGGTTGACATGGTATCTGAGTAAGGTAGTGCAGGCCAGCATAGAACTATGCCTGTATTGCAACTTTACAAAAGGATATATATTGCACCTTTTTCCATCCATAATATGACAGGAAAGAAGTTAGGGCCAGTGCCTATTGTGATTATAGCAGTCATAATCGTAATCGCAGCCGTACTGGTTTACGGATTTGTGATAAACCAGCCACACTTCGGATTTCCCACTTCCGGGCAGATAAATTCTGATACGGGGAAGACATATTCACAGGGTAATCTGTCCCAGGGGTCTTCAAATTCGTCGCTGGCAGGTTCTATAAAAACTGAGGGCATAGTTTACCATTCGAGTTCAGGACTCATTTCGGTCAGCGAAGGTGAATTCCAAAATTCAACAGCGGCAACGAATGTTTATGTCACTTTCCGCGATTTCGGATTCCTGGCTGGCGAAACAGCCAACATCACGTTCAAGTCATTCACCTATACCGAGATTAACGCTGGTTTTTCCGAAATGGTCGCGGGGTTGGACGGTAAATTCCTGTTCGTAATAACCATGACGGGTCTGACCAGTTCAGAACAAACCCTCGTTGTTCAATCGGTAATCAACTCGATGACTGGATTCAGCCTTTAACTCAAGTCCGACA
>JAKAFX010000057.1 GCA_021817735.1 Thermoplasmata archaeon
CACCCTTCTTCCCGATTTTGACTGGTAGTCCTATATAAACGCCATCAGCGCCATAGTGCTTTGCATGGGATCCGGACAGGTAAGCTGCGCTCGGGATCACCCTCTTCTTGTCCAGAATCACTGACTCAGCCATTGCAGTGATTGAGATCCCTGGGGCATAAAAGGCACTCCCTGTCTTCAGGTAGTTCACAATCTCTCCTCCGCCCATCCTTGTCCTCTTGACTATCTCGGCTAGTCTTTCCTTGCTGAGCAGCTTTTCAACCGGGATTCCTGCAACGTTTGAATATCTCAGGAATGGAACCATGTCATCACCGTGCCCGCCGATGACAAAAGCATTGACGTCCTTAACGGATACATTGAGTTCCTCAGCCAGGAAAGTCCTGAACCTTGCGCTGTCAAGGGAACCTCCGAGCCCCATGATTCTCTCTGGAGGGAAGCCAGTGACCTTCTGGAGAGCATAGGCCATGATGTCAGCTGGGTTCGTGACTACTATTACGACTGCATCAGGCGCATAATTCTTGATCTGCTTTGCAACTCCGCTGATGATCTCGACGTTCTTCCCGAGGAGATCATCCCTGGACATGCCGGGTTTTCTTGCAAGTCCTGCAGTCACAACTATGAGGTCGGAACCTCTCATGTTTGCGTATGCCTTCTCGTCGGTAGTGGTAAAGCCGTATACCTTCGAGTCTGAACCCCAGTGCGGGTTCCCTTCAAGCATGTCCAGGCCCTTCCCTTCCGGGACTCCATCCACTACGTCGAACAGGTAGATGTCCCCGAGTTCCTTCAACGCCAAAAACTGAGCAAGCGTAGCGCCTACGTTACCTGCACCAATCAGTGAAATCTTTGCCCTACTCATAATGGGTAATCCGCTGGAACTAAAAACAATTTACGTCTATGTTTCCTTGGGGCACATTCACCCAGCATCAAGGAGCTGCTTCTATTACTGCCAGCGTAGCAATCAGTTTTCTCTCCACTTTGTAACAACCTTAGCCACCGTGAAATATGCAAATACATCCAGGAGCAGTATCAGCCACATCACAGGTTGAACCGGGGAAAGCCCCAGGTATCCCTGGACCAGAATCGCTGCAGGGGTAACTGGAGACAGGGAAAGCACATACTGCAGCCAGCCTGGTAGATAGGTGTATGGATAGAATGTAGGAGGAATAATCGTCATCACAATGGACAATATCCCTGCTATCCCCCAAATATTCCTTACATGGGCTATTGAACTCGATATTATGAAGGACAATCCCGAGGTGGCAACGAGGAGAAGGATCATGGTTGCTATAATGACCAGCACCCCCACTGGAGTGAATACATGAAAAATAATTCCAAGTGCCGCATACAGGATGATCCCTGGGGACGAAAACACCAGTTCACTCATGGTTAGCCCCACCATGTAATCTGAGGATGATACCGATGTTGCAACAAACAATTCCTGGATCCTTAGCTGGATTCGCATGAAGGCAGCATCTCCAGAACTCTGAAGGGCAACGGATGCAATCACCGTCAGAAAACCTCCTGCGATGGCATACTTGACAAGTTCTCCGTGACTGAGCATGAAAACCAGGAAAAGCAGAGTCAATGGTGTGCTGATGTTTGCAATCAGGTAAGATGGCCCCCTGGATATTGTCCTGAAGCCATAGAACCAGGCAAAGGTGAAGACGAACCTAAGGTTCAATTTCCACACCATGCAGGATAAACAGGTCGTCCAGGGATACCTGCCTCACCATGTTTCCAGCTTCGACATACTTCTGGGCGCTCTCCATGTTCACGTACTTTATGGAGGTGCTTCCTATTTTCAAATCTGGCTCCATAAGGTTCGGCCCCTCCACCCTGATCTTCCCTCTGAATCTCTTCATGAGCTCATCAACAGTCCCCTTCTCCAGTACTTTGCCTGCCTCCACCAGCACTACCATGTCAGAGAGTTCCCTTGCCTCTTCCATGTAGTGGGTTGTCAGCACGATGTCCCCCTCTATCTTCCTGATTGCAGACCAGACTTCCATCCTTGAGATTGGATCCAGGCCAGTGGTGGGCTCATCGAGGAATATGAGATCGGCGTTGGATGCGATGGCCATCGCCACGAAGACCTTCCTCTTGGTGCCTCCAGAGAGCAGGTCGGTTGGAGTGTTGCGGAAGCTCATTATATCAAGCTCCTCCATGGCCTTTCGCAATTCAGTGTCTGCATCATGCAGCGACAATCCCCTCCCCACAAGGTACAGCTTTATCATTTCCGCAGGGGTCATTATTCCCACTGGAGAGGCCTCCTGGGGAATGCTCACAATGAACTTGCGGATCCTGTCTGCATCATCCATCACGTCAAGCCCATTGATCATGGCTCTTCCAGAGGTAGGCGAAAGCTGGGTTGACAGTATCCTCACGAGAGTAGTCTTCCCGGCCCCGTTCCTTCCAATAATTGACGTGACCCTGTCTCTGAGGGTCAGGTCTATACCGCTCAGTGCCTGGAAGCCATTCTTGTAAACCTTCTTGAGGTTAGATATCTCGATCAAGTGTAACGCACCACAATGGATGCATAAGTCAGGAATAGCTTAAATTATTATTGTTTTACGAGTATATTACTATGATATGAGCCATTGCCTAAAGAATCGATTAATACTTTGAAGAAATTGGAGAATATGGATCAGGTAATGGCATTGGTGACAAATGCCCCGTCAGGCGGGGCAATTTCCAGGAGGGTTACAATAACCGGGGAGCCTGGGGACATACTGCTCAAGCCCCTGTACACAGGCATCTGCGGAACAGACAGGGGAATAATTGCTGGAAAACTGCCATTTGCCTACAATCCCGTTGGATACGATTTTCTGGTGCTTGGGCACGAGTCTATTTGCAGTGTAGTGGAATCTGACGTAAGCGGCTTCAAGGCTGGAGACCTTGTAGTTCCAATGGTCAGAAGGCCCGGCAAATGCCTGAATTGTGCAGCAGGAAGGCAGGACAACTGCTCTGATGGGGATAAACATGAGGCAGGTATTACGGGGAAACACGGATTCATGAGGGAACAATTCAGGGAGTCATCTAGGTACGTAGTCAGGGTAGGAGATAGTTCCTTGTCAAGGACAGGTGTGTTGACGGAACCAACAAAGAACGTCATGAAGCTCTTCGAAGTTTTCAGCGTGATTTCCGGAAGATCCATATACCCGACACCCGACTATTCATTTCAGGGGAAGCATGCGTGGATAATTGGAACCGGGTCTGAAGGATTCCTTTTTTCCTTCATGGCAAGGGAACAGGGCTTTGATACCTTCATGACCAATCGACACAGCGTAGATGAGGGAAGACTTGGGATCATGGACCAGTTTGGAATCAATTTCGTAGACTACTCCAGGGACTTTGACACCGCAGTGAAGGATATAGACCTCCTGATCGACACAAGTGGGGACCCAACAACCATTCTAAGGTTCACTCAAAGGGTCAGGCAGAATGGAATAGTGTTCCTCTTCGGTACCAACGGCAGGGCACCTGACGGTGCAATGTCCGGCGTAATGGTTGATCACCTCGTGGAAAAGAACATCACCATTGCTGGTTCCGTTGACGGAGCAAAGAGACACTATGAGCAGGCGGTTTCTTACATTTCCAAGTGGACCCATGAACATCCAAGAGCAATGTCCGCTCTTATCACGAACGAGGAACCTGCATCCTCAGTAGATCCATTTAAGCGAGGCAATTCAAACGGGATCAAGACGATCATATCATGGAAGTGATCAGATGGATGTCGACTGCAAGGCAATAGCTCATACCCTGAAACTGGACCTGAAGCAGAAATCGCTTATGCTGGAGGAAGACAGCGGAATAACTCCCTCTCTTGTGTCTGTCGCGGTAGATCGGACCGAAGATTCTTCTGCATATGTCAGGAGCAAGAGAAAACTGGCAACCGAGCTTGGGGTCTTATTCAAGGACATAAATCTAAAGGGAGGATCCCGCTCAGAGCTTGAAACACAGCTGAAGGAGCTCTCCGAGGATCCCACAGTCCATGGGGTGATGATCGAATCTCCGCTCCCGGAAGGTTTCGATTTCCAGAAGTTCGCAGACATGATACCAGCAGAAAAGGACGTGGATGGCCTCAGCACGGAGAGCCAGGGCCTGATCGCAGTCAACATGGAATTCATGAGGCCTGCTACTGCCTATGCAATAATCAAGATCCTCGAGCACCTGAACACACCAAGAGGGAGCAGGGTAACCATAATCAACAGGTCGAAGCTCATCGGAAGGCCGCTGGCAATGATGCTGCTGAACAGGGATTTTACACCTACCGTATGTCACAGCAAGACCATCGGCCTGAAGCAAATTTCAATTGAGTCGGAAATACTGGTCACCGGAGTTGGAAAGGCGGGTTTCATCACGCAGGAGTTCGTAACCGGGAAAACAACCCTCATTGATGCATCTATCAACTTCCAGGATGGAAGGATCACTGGGGATGCTGACTATGCCAACCTCAAGAACTATGTAAGAGCCATTACTCCAGTTCCCGGTGGAGTGGGATCAATCACGCCGGTGATGATCTTCACGAACCTGATCAATGCTCTAGCCAATAAGTTACCCAAATAATCTTCTGCGCGAAGGAGGTCAATATTGCAACGAAAGGACGGCATCCTGATCCTGCGTCACCCTGCTTCGTGTTGAACCTCCGGACTGCCTGATTTCTGAGTACCAACCCATGTGCATGGGTTGTTACACCAGGCGCCTGGAGGGGTACCCGACAAGGGAGAAGAAATTACGGTAATCTAAAGAAGGAGAGACATAATGGATTAGGAGAATGGCGATGCCATGCTTAATCCTCAGTGGGTTTCTGTATTTTGAGATTCCTTGACATCGATATACGGTGCCAGCAATAAGCAACTACAGGGGCATCATACGCAGCAAACGTCAGCACCTTGGTGATCACATTAAGGACATATGATTGATTTATTGCATAAGACATGAAATTATTGGGGTAACCCACTTCTACCCATATTGTCCATGATGCTGCGAGGGAAATCCACACGATGATAACGGGAATGTTCACCTTCCAGTACCGGATCCCGACAAACCAGAGCGCAGCAAGTGATACGTATCCAAATGAGTAGGTGAGAAATGGGCCATAGCCAAACCATGAGAGATAAGGGGGTTTTAGCAGGAAGAAATCCCAGGTGTATTCAAACATCCATGCGGCGGCTATGGGGGTAAGAATCCCCACAATCAATGCCCTCAATGGGTTAACCCTTGCAACAAGAAGAAGGGCTGTTAGCACTACTACAGACAGATATAGGGAGGAAAGAGTCCATGGCAGTATGGGAGTTGTTATCTGTGCCGTGATAAAGCCATGGTACCCCCATACATAATTCCAGATCTGCAGAAAATGGTCCGTTTCATAAATGGACGGGAGCATGATGGCTGCCATGATCTCAGGGTTCGCTGCAATCCTCCATGAGACATTTTCCCTGGATAGCCCAAGTCTCTTACCCAACGATCCGGCACCCAGCTAAACCATCTCCACTATCGGTTTCCAGATGAGGCAGATACATATTACGGTTATTGAGGGCTCTTGCAACAATATTATCCGAAGAAAGGTCGTGAAACATATGGTCCGGCTGCACAGTCTTATCCGGGATTCATTCCAAGAATCCATAAACCGAATCTTGAGTGCTTATCATGCTTGAATCGTTTCAGGGCTTGCGTTATTTTTATCCACTTTTCATAACAAAAAAAATATCTAAATCTCCGCATTTCAGGAATAATGCCTTTTTCTTCTGCTGCCAGCCTTTCCGATGAAATCTTTGGTTTCATATCAGCTCACCTGGGCGGCAGGACTGCAGTTGTAGCCGTAAGCGGAGGAATTGACAGCGCAGTGGTGCTGATGATTGCCTCCAGGCTCGGAAGAGAAAGGGTAAAAGCGCTTTTCATGCCAGACTGTATTACTCCTCAGGCTGATTACAGGGACATAGCATTGCTATCGGACAGATCAGGGATCCCAATCGAGTTAGTCAATATAGATCCAATCGTAAAGCAGATCTCTGAGATAACAAGACAGAAGGATCCAAAGATCATTGGCAACATGAAATCCAGGGTCAGGATGACCGTGCTCTATACTCTCGCAAATTCAATGAATGGGATGGTGCTAGGCACAACCAACAGATCGGAATATCTCACCGGTTACTTCACCAAGTATGGAGATGGGGGCTGCGACATTGAGCCTATTATGCACCTTTACAAGGGTGAGATCCGGATGATTGCCCAATATCTTGGGGTGCCAGATACCATCGTGAAAAAAAGACCTAGTGCCGGGCTATGGGAGGGCCAGGCAGACGAAGACGAACTGGGCTTGAGCTATGACGAACTGGATAGCGCCCTGAAAAATGTGATAGACAGCGGCAAACCTGCAGTCTCCCCAGGCGAGAAAAAGGCAATGGATCTCTACAGGTCCACTGATCACAAGCGTTCAATGCCACCTGCTATCTCCAGAAGGGTAGCCTGATGGCTCTAGTCTTGGGGGATTTCCTTGAACTGAGCCTGATTCTCATTATTGCAGCATTTGCAATCCCGGTTTCAAGGAAACTCTCCATCATTGACCTGCCATTCCTGGTTCTGTTCGGGATAATTTTCGGTCCAGTCCTTGGGGTCATATCGCGCTCTTTCGGTATTTACCTGATGACAGAATTTGGTGGCGTCGGGATCGGGATCCTCGGGATTGCAATCATACTATACTCCGAGAGCCACAGCATAAATTTCAGGATCATAAGGAGAGAGATCATAAGGATAGCATCCCTGGACTCTCTGGGGATGGTTATCACTGCCATACTTGCAGGATTTTTCTTCTCCCTTGTAACCGGAGCACCACTGGTTATAGGATTCATTTTCGGGGCCATCATTTCACCGACTGATCCTGCCAGCCTGATCCCCATTTTCAGGAAGATGGAGATAAATGAGGAAGTCTCCGGAATACTGGTCGGAGAAAGCTTATTCAACGACCCCCTGGGCATCATCCTGGTTGCGATCGGCATCTCCCTGGTTGACCCGACATCAACATACATAGCGCTGTTCAGCCTGATCCAGGGTAGCCTTGGGGTCCTTGCGACCGTGCCTGTATACATCGTCATCCAGATAGCCGTTCCTGCGGTCTTCGGTATAGTACTGGGTTTCCTGGTCATAAACCTGAACAAGCTGTTCGGCTTTGACAACCTGCTGGTGGGTTTCCTGCTGGGGATAGTCCTGCTGGAATTCACGCTTTTGGAAGCCGTGAGTTTCACTCCATTCCCTGCGGTAATTGCAACCGGTGCTATCGTTGGAAACTACTCGGACAAGAGCATTTTCTATGACAGGGAGGCAAACTTTCAGCAGAGTCTCTCTTTCCTGCTCAGGGCGATCATATTCATCATACTGGGGAGCATTCTCACAGGAGCAGACTTCACGGACTACTTCGCTATCGGCGTTGCAGCAGCAGTGTTAGTGATATTTGCGGCGCGGCCCATAGCGGTTTTTATCTCGCTGGGAGTGGTGTCCAGGATTCCATCAAGGTTCAAGGTTACCAGAAATGTCCAGTTGTTCATGGGACTGACAGGTCCGAGGGGGGTGGTATCCGTGGTTATGTCCCTGCTCCCATACACCATTGGCGTGACGGAGAATATCCCAATACTCGTGCAATGGGGCATGCCCCTGTACGTTGCAACATCATTTGTCGTGATCATCTCAATAATATTGCAGACGGTCTATGTCCCATACATCAACAAGAAGCTCCTAAATCCTGCGGTGATGACCAGGAACAACGGCATAACTACAAACGAATGATTTTCAGTATTCGGTTATGCCAAGTTCGCTGAGTACTCCATCACGATCCTTGTAGAACTTGATGATCATCCTGGTGACGTCCCTGTATGTATAGAATTTCTTTTCAATCATCCTGTTGATGATTGCTTCCCTCAGATCAACTTCTCTCTCCAGATCTGCCTCTGATTTTCCGATCCTTTCCGCAATCCTGTTCATGGCATAGCTGAATCCGGAGAAGGTGAAGTCATCATTGGCGTTGTTCCACTTGAATATGTTATTGACAATGATGTCGTTTGTGGAGGGATCAAGACCAGTGATCTCTGACACGCTGGTAGCCCTCCTGACGATCTTTCCCCTGTAGGTGAGCTGGGATTGCATGATTATGACGTCCAGCGCGGTAATCAGCGTTCTTGGTATGTTTATTGGTGGCGACTCAAGAGA
>JAKAFX010000058.1 GCA_021817735.1 Thermoplasmata archaeon
GTTACACCGTGCCTGCAAAGGGCCTTGGAAGCGGGATCATCATCAGTTCCAGCGGCTACATTGTCACGAACTACCATGTGGTGGAGGGCGCGAGAAGAATAGAAGTCACCACCCCGTCAGGTGATGTGTATGATGCAGAATACAAGGGAGGAGACATGGCCACGGACGTCGCAATCCTGAAGATCAGGGCAAAGGATCTGGAACCAGCAGTGCTCGGTGATTCTGATCGGCTCAAGGTTGGACAGTTTGCCCTGGCAGTGGGAAATGCTCTCGGGCTTCCAGGAAAGCCAACTATCTCCCTTGGAGTCATTAGCGCGCTGGAGAGACCCCTCCCACAGGCCGAGTTCGTGTTTGAAGGGCTGATACAGACCGATGCAGCAATCAACCCTGGGAACAGCGGAGGCCCATTGGCCACGATGGATGGAAAGGTTGTTGGAATTAACTTCTCCATGATACCATTCGCTCAGGGAATCGGATTCGCTCTGCCCATAAACACTGTAAAGAGGATCATGAACCAGGTGCTGGAGAATGGCAGGGTGATCCGCCCCTGGCTTGGAATATCAGGTGCAACCCTCCATGGCAACCAGCTGAAGCAGCTGGGAGCTGAATCCGGGGTATATGTCGCTGCAGTCACCCGGGATTCTCCTGCTCACCTTGGAGGGATCCTTCCAGGTGATGTGATAGAGTCACTGGAGGGTACCAGGGTCACTGGCATGAAAGACTTGCTCCTAAGGCTTTCGGAGCTTAAGATCGGCTCCAGGGCACGTATAGGTATAATCAGGAATGGCAAGAGAGCGCAGGCTGAAACGCTAATAGAGGAGATGCCGGAGCACTACCTGAGATGGGCAAACCGCGAGTGAGGTCCTGGGGTCGATCTACCTTTCCCTAGTATTCTCTCCACCTGTGCCCGCATGAGGCGCAGGTATAGAATTTTGTTTCAGGCTCGTCGGCGGATCTCGTCTGCTTCAGCAGGAAATAAGCTCCAGTGTGCTTGCACTTAGGGCAGACTGCATCTGAGTCCAGGGGCTCAGCAACCTTTTCCTCATTGATGAGCACAACTTCCTTGCCAGTACTCTTTGCGACTATCTTCGGTTCAGCATGTTTCGCGCTCTTGGTAACCTCGTATCCGCATGAACCGCAGACATAGCTTTTCCCTACAGGTGACATCAGGGAACCGCATTTGGGACAAAACATTCAATCTAAATTCATTTACCGTATATAAACGAGATTGGTAACGCGCCCGGATCGCATCAGGTTAATTATTCCGAACAGCATTCAAAATTCATGGATACCTATGATAGTGCAAGGATCCCCGAGATCCTGAAGTCGTTCAGAAAGGTTGCAGTAGTCGGGATCTCTGATAAGCCGGATAGAGACAGCTACAGGGTTTCCAAGTTTCTGGTTGAAAAGGGTTACAAAATATATCCGGTAAACCCCGCGTTGAAGGAATGGAACGGGATCAGGGCCTACCCGGACCTAAGGTCAATTCCTAAGTCTGAGGGCATAGAGATAGTTGATATTTTCAGGAAATCAGAGGCTGTGCCTGAGATTGTCAGGGAGGCGGTCACCATCTCTCCCAAGGTGATCTGGATGCAGGAAGGGGTTGTGAGCAATGAAGGGGCAGAAATGGCAAGGAAAAACGGGATGATGGTAGTGATGGACCATTGCATAATGAAGGAGAGGGCCAAGCTCCAGGCCTGACCTGCAGCCGAAGAACCTTAATTAAGCCTTAAGCATCACTTGAACTGGGTCGGGGTAGCCTAGCCCGGTAAGGCGGTAGATTCGAGATCTACTGCTCTCGTAGCTCGGGAGTTCGAATCTCCCCCCCGACGCTGTCCCTCAATGTTTCTAGATGGTGTCCGGTGCAGGGCTGATAGGTCATAGCGAGACTACGCCCGGAACCTTCGGGAATGGATTCGTGAGCATCACATGTTCAAGGCCGCAAACAAACCGTGTGAATCTCTCAATGCCTATGCCAAAGCCACTGGACATCCTGATACCCTTTCTTGCCAGTTCAGTGAACCACCTGAACTGTTCTTCTGTTTGGTTCTTCCTGCGTATCCGCTCGAGGATCCTGTCGTACTGGAATTCCCTTTCTCCTCCTGAAAGGGCCTCCTGGAAACCTTCCGGCCAGATCAGGTCCATGTCCCTCAGTATACCAGGCCTATCCGGATATTCCCGGTCATAGAATTCCCTGGCTTCAATCGGGATGTCAACAATCCATACCGGTGATTCCGACTGCTGCGAGAGTTTGCTTTCAAAGTCATCTCCGAACTTCTCCCGGGCGTCTAAGTACGTGATTGCATCGAACGGTCTCCTGAAGGGCTTGACCTTTCGCTTCAGGAACTCCAGCTCAGCAGAGTTCACTGCAGCCACCCTTTCAAGTGCCTCGTTGATGATCTCCTCAGCCAAGCAAATCATTTCCTCCCTGGTTGTTTCCAGGGCTTCCAGATCTATCTGGGTAAATTCGAAGAGATGCCTGCCGCTTGATAACTTGTCTTCTGTTTCCAGCCTTATATTCGGAGACATGATGAATATCTTTCCAAGTTGCTGGACTGCGATCTGCTTGTGGAAGATCATGCTCTTGGTGAGCCACAGCTTTTCCCCATATGCTGTTATATAAGGATCGTAAACAGGATGGTTCAGGGGATCTGTTAGCGGAGACAACATTGTTGGTGATATCTCCAGAAAGCCGCGCCTGACCAGCGACTCGCGCAGCGACTGTCTTATGGTGCTCTGGACTCGTATCGAGCTAAGCACCCGCGGATCACTAAGGTGCCCCATGGATCTCTCTATCCCATCTACCACATTCGATTTGAGCATTTGTTTCAACATTTGTTGATAATGTAGTTACATATAACAAATTATACATGAAAATTGATTTTTGTCTCAATCTTTTAAATATTCATTGGGATTACCGTATGCAATGAAGGGGATAGACGACAGGGACAGAATGATCCTTGACTACCTGAAAGAGGACGCAAGAGCCAAGATATCAGAGATTTCAAGCAAGCTTAACATTCCACGTGCGACGGTTTTCGAGAAGCTTGAGAAGCTGAAGGAGACTGGTGTGATAACAAGGTTCACAATCGATACAGATTACGAGAAACTCGGGACTCCTGTTCTGGCTTATATCATGATCAACTTTGACCCAAGGTCCAGTGTCAACCAGCGGGATCTGGCCAGGAGGATCAGCAGGTTCGGAAATGTGCTCTCGGTCTCGATCATAGCAGGCCAGTGGGACCTGCTGGTGCTTACTGTGAACCGATCAATGAGGGACCTGTCCATGTTCGTCCTGGACAGCCTCAGGTCGCTGGAAGGAGTCGAAAACACCCTTTCTATCCCGGTGTTCGAGAATGTAATGTAGTCCTGGCACTGATTCCACGGTATAAGGCAGTCTTCCCGTCAAGAATTAAATATGCACTCGTTATGAAGTCCAAAAAAGCTGCTGGGATAGCCTAGTCTGGTAAGGCGCAGGTCTGGAAAGCCTGTGCTCTCGTAGCTCGGGAGTTCGAATCTCCCTCCCAGCGTTTACCGGAAGAAGTTGTTAGTCTTGATGCACATATATGTACCTTATTTTGGGGCTTAAGCAAAAGCATTTATTGCTGCCTTCCCGCTTATGAGCACATGAATTACCGGGTCATAGATGCACATGTACATCTTGGCCTTGGGGAGATGAATCAAGACTGCACAGAATACGTCAAAAGAGCCGGTCTCAGGAACAATCCAATGCCTGCTGAGGTCAACCTCGAACTTGAAGATGTCGTGGTTGAAAAGGTTGTCCTGGTTCCCTCCTTCCCTTGCGGGAACACTGCCTCCACCGATGGATTCTGGCCCCAGAAGCATTGGAGAAGCATGATGGAGGATCGATTCCTCCAATACGGTACAGTAAACCCGAACTCGGAAGTCTCTGTCGAAGAAGAGCTTGCCTCGCAGTATTCTGGGGGAATTGTTGGGATTAAGCTCCACCCTGTGCATCATTTTTACAAACCCAACGACTACAGGGAGGAGGAGAAAGGACTGGGGAGGCTGCAGCAAGTGTATGAGTTTGCAGAGGATCACCATCTCCCGGTGATCATCCATACGGGAACGAGCATCACCAAGGGTGCACGCAGCAAGTACGGCGATCCGATCTATATTGAGGACGTGGCCAGAGATTTCAGGATCAATGTGATTATGGCACATGGTGGGAGGCCGCTATGGACCAGTACAGCCCTGTTTCTTGCAAAGCAGTTCAGCAATGTCTTTCTTGAGATATCATCAGTCCCGGCAAAGAGGGTGAAAGAGTACTTCCCAAGAATCGGCGAGATCAAGGACAAGGTGATCTACGGAAGCGACTTTCCAAATTTTCCCGGTGAATCGATCCCTGGGGACGCAGCAATGATGATCAGGACCCTCGGCTATGACGCCGGAATATTTCATGACAACTTCCTCAGGGTAGCAGCAAATGTCCCCTGAACGGGGTAGATCCAGCCCGCTTTTTCACGGCATAAGAGCTAGGCTGAGAGTATCTTGCTGTATACCCCGAAGGGTGTCAGATCATTCTTCGATACGGGAAAGACTCTACCATCCTTGATGGCTATTTCTTTCGGGATGCTGTGAAGGAGGAACAGTATCGGACTCATCGACAGCCCGTATGCGCCTGCTTTGAAGATACCAATCAAGTCCCCTTCCTCCACTCCAGCGGGAAGTCCCACAGAAGTACCAAAATTATCCAATGGAGTACATAGGGGTCCGCAAATTGCAGTTTCGTTGGAGTGATCGTCGCCCAGCCTGTTAATCAGCCTGATTGGGTGGTCGGATTTCATGAATGCTATCCTGAAGAAGTCATTCATCCCGCCATCAGTGATTATCGTAGTCCTTCCATTTGCCCCCTTCTTGACATCCATTACGGTGGTCACGAAAATACCGCAGTCAGCTGCTACATACCTTCCTGTCTCGAACCATACTTCCTTGTCTGAGAGTCCGTTCGACAAAAGCAATTTGCTGAACCCGTCTGCAAACCCATAAAGGTCAAGCTCTGTATCCCCATCGGAGTACGGCACCCCGAATCCTCCGCCACAATCTACTGTCCCAATCATGTCAGAATATGCAGCTATCTCACGCAGCAGGACAGTATGGTACTTCAGCATGGTCTCATGATCGAGGATCTGGCTCCCCAGGTAATAGTGGATGCCTAGCCTGTCCTTTCCTACGGTTCCAAGATCATCCAGGGTTCTTCCAAGTTCGGAGGCGTTTATTCCAAACTTCTCGACTCCCCCGATCATGCTCTCATCCAGCCCCGGAATCCCCTGCTCTACATTTATTCTAACAAGGATCCTGGTCACCCCATTGTCAAGTTCAGCCGCGATCTTCGCTTCTCTTGGTGACTCTACAACCAGCCCCAGTATCCTGTGGGTCATAGCTGCCTCGATGAGAGCCCTGCTCTTACCGGGCCCAAGCAGGATAATGTCCGTTGGATCGAAGCCATGTGCGAGCGCCATTTCTAGTTCACCCATTGAAGATACCTCGGAATGAAGGCCCGCTTCCCTGGCCCAGTTCAATATGACGGGACTTGGATTTGCCTTCATGGAATAGAATACCTTTACCTCCTTTGATCTGATCGTGTTTAGGCTTTCCACCAGGTTTCTGCTCCTTGATCTGAAGGAGTCATGAGAGTACACATAACATGGGGTGCCATATTCCCTTGCTACCCCTGCTATGCTCACATCTCCACTGCATATGGAGCCTTTTTTCACGCTGTAACTGTATGGAATGCTCATGAGTCCTGAATTTCGTGACATATAAGGACGTTGCTCCCTCCATATCCCAATCTACTATCATGCATGGCCGGCATGCTTCCCAACTAAGAGCCATTGTTAGGTGAGAATTCTGGAAAGCATCGTTTATATCTCGCGGCTTCATATTGAGGCAATGGAGTGCAAGACCAGCAAGCAGGAGATTGGAGATCCAATTTTTGACTGGTTGGCTGCTAGAGTTTCTGGAGAGAAGAAGCTTGAGTCATCTTACGTGAAAGGGATCTGGAACATCTCCCTGACATACCAGCCTCTCCCTGGGGAACGCCTGTTCAGGTACGAGGTCATCCTTGCTCAGACCGACCTTGGCCAGGGAGCGTCGTATGCATCTTCGACGCCTTCTGGCGATCTATCTGCACTTGTTGGAAAGAGATTTGGGACCCTTGAGGAAACAGAGGCGCTTGACTATCCGATCAGGGTTGCCCTTCTTGACTCCATATATGCGAGCTTCCCACTGCGTAACCCGGATTATGAAACCCTGCTCACCGGTATATCGAGCGATAAGGCACTTTCGCGTGCACAGATGATATATCTTGAAACTTCCAGGCTCCTGAACATCAGGAAATCGAAGAACGCCTTAAAGAAGGAAATCCCAACCATACTTAACATAGGCTACGTGAGCAAATTCAGGAACGTCATGAAAGACCAGTTTCCACATGACTTCCTGGCAACGGATCTCTACGAGGGAATTGTGGGAAAAAAGGTCGACGGGATAACCATCGAAGACGGTAACTCAAAGAATGAAGAATTCATGAAAAAGTCCGACGTTGCAATTATCACTGGTATGACGATAGCAACAGGAACCCTTTCTCCCCTTCTCGAAATGGCCAGGAAATACAATACCTCGGTGATCGTCTTCGCAGAAACAGGGTACAACCTCGCCCCGTACTACCTCAATTTTGGGGCTGATGCGGTAATATGCGAGGAATTCCCGTACTATATATTCAATGGGTTCTCGAATATAAAAGTATACAGGAACTAATCCAAGATATACGTTATCTTATACTCCAATCAACAAAAAAATAAAAAATAGCTCCTCAGTTAGAGGACCTTATACCAATCATACAAATTTAGCATGGATTGTGCGTTCGGTCGATTAGTAACCGTGGACTTAATGCCTCGCAAAAGCTTGACACTCACATCCCGGTTCTATCAATCTCCTCTTTTAGGAGAGACCTCAAACGATGTCTATTTTCAGGGGCGGCTTCAAGCTTAGATGCTTTCAGCTTTTATCCGCGTATGACGTGGCTACCCGGCAATGCCTTGCCAGACAACCGGTAAACCAGAAGTCACGAACCCCCGTTCCTCTCGTACTAAAGGCTCCTTCCCTTCAGACATCGAGCACTCCCACTGAGAAGCAACCCTACTGTCTCGCGACGTAGTGAACCCATCTCAGGATTCCTTTTAATGGGCGAACAGCCCCACCCTTGGCACCTTGTTCAGCACCAGGATAGGAACAGACGACATCGAAGTAGCAAACCCTCGGGTCGATATGAACTCTTGCCGAGGACAACTCAGTTATCCCTGGGGTAACTTCTCTCTTATCACCCGCCCCCACAAAAGGGGACAGGGTGGTTCGTTAGACCTTACTTTCGTATCCGTGTTGATTATTGGGCGCAACGCGGTCAAGCTAGCTTTTGCTCTTACACTCTACGGAGGATTTCTGACCCTCCTGAGCTAACCTTTGGGGACTCCTGTTAACTTTTCAGGAGTGTGGCGCCCCACCCAAACTGCCCACCAATGGGTGTCCCTCTTTCG
The DNA here is from genome assembly GCA_021817735.1 of Thermoplasmata archaeon. Lineage (GTDB taxonomy): Archaea > Thermoplasmatota > Thermoplasmata > Thermoplasmatales > Thermoplasmataceae > JAKAFX01. The sequence continues at coordinate 7,554 of JAKAFX010000058.1, forward strand.
AGGTTAGTAACGCAATTTCTGAAGGGAAGTGTTTCATCGTCGCCTCCGCCTGAACCAAGATCCAGACATTAACGGCTCCTTCCTACACTACGCATCAAAAATCGTATTACAGCCACAGGCTGCAGTAAAGCTCCACGGGGACTTCGCTTTCAAGTGGGAGACACTGGATTGTGCACCAGTACATCAATTTCACGGGGCTGAACGCGGGGACAGTGGGACTCTCGTTGAACCTTCATGCAAGCCGCCAATTAAGCGGCTAGGTATTACGCTACCTTAAGAGGGTCATAGTTACCCCCGCCGTTTATCG
>JAKAFX010000059.1 GCA_021817735.1 Thermoplasmata archaeon
CAACTATTTTCTGGTACCGGTCAACAAAGTGGATCACGTCGTCCCATTCCTGAGGGAGATTCCTGGAAAACTCATGCTTGAAGTCCCCGTTTATGATGAGCATCTCTGGTGAATATCTGTCTATGATCGCATCCACAGTCTTCTCGACATGCGTAAGCTGCATCTTCGGCAGGAAAAGACCATGCAGGTTCATCTCTTCCTCGAAGCCCAGGTGAAGGTCAGATATGACCGCGGCCTTGATATCAGCAAGAAAGATGCAACCAAGATCAGAAATGAAGATATCCCTGTCTACCTGTATATCCCGCAAGGCTAAGATCTACCTGTAAGATTCAACATAATCAACTAGTCTTGACATTCCTTCTGTTATATCTTCCTCCGAAGCTGCATAGGAGATCCTGGCATGGTGTTCTCCCTGTCCACCGAATACGTATCCGGGGGTAAGTGCAACCTGTCTTTCGGAAAGCAGCTGTTCACAGAATCTGGCAGACCCAAGGTCCAGGTCGTACTCCGGGAACGCATAAAACGCTCCTTCCAGTTTATTGAGCTTCAGCCTCTTGGATTTTCCCAGAATCCGCATGACGAGATCTCTCCTCATCTTGAATGAATTCCTCATCACAGCAACACTCTTGTCATCATCTATTGCTTCAAGGCATGCGTACTGAGCAATGGATGGGGCACAGGTGAGGGTTGCCTGCTGGATTTTATCTGCTACAGCGGTTATATCACTGTTTGCGTGCATATATCCTATCCTCCAGCCAGTCATAGCGTGGCTCTTCGAAAATCCATTCAAGGTAACAGTCATCTGGCTTATCTCTGAAAATGATGCAGGCGATACGGGATGTCCTTCATATACCAGCTGGTCGTAGATTTCATCAGAGATCAGGTAAAGCCTGTTCCTAGCCACGAAATCGACCAGTTTCTTCACTACTTCTATTCCATATACTCGCCCAGTGGGATTTACGGGGTTGTTGAATATGATCGCCTTTGTCTTTGGAGAGACATACTTTTGGGCCAATTCAAAGTCTGGATCGAATTTAGAATTAGATCTAACGGGAACCGGTTTTCCCCCGGCAAGCCTGATAATATCAGGGTAAGTGAGATAGTAAGGTTCGATAAGGATTACCTCATCGCCAGGCTCTATAATGCTGAGTACTGATATGTATATGGAGAGTTTTGTTGGGGTGACTATGACGTCCTCAGGAGACGCCTGGATTCCATTGGACTTTGCTAACTTCGAAGAGATCTTCTCTCTCAACTCAAATATCCCCTTGGATGGTGTGTAATGGGTCTTACCAGCAATGGCGCTATTGAATCCAGCGTCAATTATGTTCCTTGGGGTTGTGAAGTCAGGCTCTCCAATCCCGAAATTGAAGACCTTCTTTCCTTCCCTTTTCAGCCGCGCTATATCTGAAGTTATTCGCAATGTTGCAGATCCCGTAAGCCTATCTCCGAGGGAAGAAGCCATGTGATCTGATTCTCTAGCATTATTAAAGTGCTTCTAGAAAAGCATGGAATTCCTTACTGTTGTGAAATAAATCACCTGGAAGGATGTGGGCATGATGTTCCTGACAGAGGTCATAATATAGTGCATTGGTATTGATATTTGAAAGGCATGGAATATAATCGATTGGACTCAGACGCTTCAACAGCAAAAACGCTTGTTTTTGTCGCTCTTATCCTGGAAGTAGTAGTATTTATCATAGGTCTTCTTGGGGTTCTGCTTTTCCTGGCAGCTGCCGCTGCCTTTTCAGCATCTTCAGGCACTGGTAATCCTATGTCCATAAACGTAGGTTTCTCCTTCTTTGGGCTCTTCATTTTTATTTTTTTCCCCATTGCAATTATCTGGGTGCTGCTCGACTATTTCCTGATATACAAGCATCTTTCGCAAGGTGAAGTCGCTGCAGCCGAGAGTCCCGCACTTATCCTAGGAGTAATACAACTAGTGCTCGGTGGAATCATAACTGGATTACTCCTCATAATTGCCTGGGTAAAGATAAGAGACTCAATGAGGAACTCAAAGGTAAAGGGCCAAGACAGATCTGACCTTCAATAAGATAATTCTTGGCTGACCTTATGGCACCAGCGGGGTTCAACTGCAGAGGAAGGGTAATCTGTTTAAGCTACCTCTAAATGACCCATTAATGCAGGTTAACCGCCAGCTGGCAGAATCGGTCAGGGAACTCATGCCCAATAGGCGCAATAATGGACAAAACAACCGACCTGTTTCGTTCTGGAAGGAGATGGACAGGCTCAGCGGGGGCCCAGAGAAGACTGCGGTTGTAATTTTCAGGACGAAGGGCTGCTCTTGGTACAATTTCTCTTCCTGCAGCATGTGTGGCTATTTCAACGATGTATCAGATTCAGTCACTGCAGAGGACCTCAAGAAACAAGTGGACTACATACTTGACCAGCTTGATGACATAAAGTCTATCAAAGTGTTTACCTCAGGGAGTTTCCTTGATCCGCTTGAGGTTCCGATTGATGTTAGAAACTACTTCATGAGTCACGTGGGAGAGAGAATGTCAAGGATACTCATTGAGTCCAGAACGGAGTACCTTACGGGTAGGAATCTGGAAAACCTCAAGAAGTATGCGGACTCCATCAGGATTGCAATTGGCGTAGAAAGCACCAACGATAATATCATTGCGAACTCCATCAACAAGGGTACAAGTTATACCAAATTTGTAGATGCGGCGAAAACTGCAAGAGAAATGGGATTCGAGACGCGCTCGTATCTTCTGCTGAAACCCCCATTCATTTCAGAGAAATCAGCGATAGAGGATGCTGTTCGCTCTGTCTCAATGGTTGCTGGTTATTCAAGTGACGTTTCAATCAACCCTATGAATATCCAGAGGAACACACTCGTGGAGAAGCTATGGAAGAATGGGCAGTATAGGCCCCCTAGGTTATGGAGCCTGGCGGACGTCATACTGAGATCCACAGAATTCGGGACTGAAGTAGTATCCTACCCTACTGGCGGAAACAGGGAGAGGGGAACACATAATGAGGTACCTGACCCACGGCTCCTTGAACTAATAGTTGATGCTTCCCTCCGACAGGATTTCAGTGAATTGCGAAGGTATTTCGAGAATGCTGACCTGACTGGATACAGGGAAGAACTGGAGTCTGAAGCAGCCCAGCCGTACCAGGTCGACTTCCGGAGGATGACAAACAAGATATCATCCGGTTCCTTCTTCGTCTGAAAGGTACCAGAAGAGTGTCCTGATGAAACTTAGGGAGATAGGCGAAAGAGAACTTATCCGCAGGATTTTTGCGGAACAGAAAATAGAACAGGAGAAGGACGACTGCGCCATGATTCAAAATGGTGATGAATTTCTCCTTGTATCGTCAGATATTGTCTCAGACCGGAATAACATACCGAGGGATGCTAAACCAGAATCCATCGGGAAATTCTTTGCAGCCGTAAACCTCAGCGATATCGCAGCAATGGCTGGTATACCGATGGCGTTCGTGTCGTCCATATCAGTCGATCCAGATACCCAATGGGAATACCTGGAAAGAATTGAGAACGGACTGCACACAATGTTGAGCAGGTACGACACTGATTTAGTGGGCGGGGATCTAAAGGAGGGAACTGGACTTACACTCACTGGAACCATTATTGGCCATCAGAAAAGGGAAAAGACGAGAAAAAGATCTGATATTTCTGCAGGGCAGATTCTAGGCGTTACTAATGAACTGGGCAAGGCCGGCGCAGCATACGTCTTCTATTCAAATGGCTACCTTGGGAGAAGGGCCGGAGAAATGATGATGGATGTGCATCCAAGGATAAGAGAAGGCCAGCTAATAAGCGAGTACGGTGGGAGATTCCTGACTGATCTTTCAGATGGCCTGGCTTCAACCGCTGTGCAGGTAAACAGTGATTTCGGGCTGGGATTCAAGCTGGTTGAACACGACATTCCAGTAAGCAAACACGTAAAGAAGGCAACTGAGATATCCGGAAGAAGTAGTACTGAAATCTCCCTGGACTACGGGGGCGACTATGAATTGCTTTTCACCATTGAAAGCAAGAATACTAGGGATTTTCTTGCAGGGATGGAGAGCAACGGTATCAGTGTCTCACTGATCGGTGAGGTATGGAACGGAAACAACATAATTTTTGACGGAGACATCTGGAGGAATATGGATTTCAGGGGATACGAGCACTTTACTGATAGAGCGGGGCATAGGGGCGTTGTTGATAAGCCTCAAAAGAAGCCTTAAATATCTACTGAAAATGCGATTCTGTAATGGAAGCTGAGCGGAGCACGGAATCCCTGCTTTATGACCCTGAAATGATTGCAGTTTTGGGGATAAACATTCAATCGTCCACATTTAAAAGGATATTCAGCAAGCTTGAATTTCTGACAGCGTTCTCGTACCTCCTTGATTTTGCAGAAAGGAAATCCATACCTTACAGTGCAGTGGAATACATGGGTTCTCCGGATGATGTCACAAGCATATCACCGTACGTGAAGAATAAGATTGAGGTCATGTCCGGGAGGAAGGCAAGCACCCTTCCAATGCCAGCTGATTTTACAGGGAAATTTGCTTCACTGGAGAAAAAGTCCCGATTGCATTCTTCAACCACACTCAATCTACGATCTGCCTTCAGGGAAATGAAGGCTGCAGGGCTCACGGTCGCCTTCCTAACAGGGTTCGTTACGGAATTCCATGTGCTTGGGGCCGCGTTTGAGGCAATCGGCGAGGGGATCATCCCGGTGGTGATTAGTGATGCTGTGTCTTCAGCAAATGAACGGCTGCATTTTCAGGGGCTTGAAATCATGTCGAACTTCAGTTTCGTAATAGACTCCAGGGACTTAATGAACAGGTGGGAGCAGTAATGATTGGCAGCAAGAAAAAGGTCATACTCATAGGAGGAACACCGGGTGTAGGGAAGACAAGCGTTTCTGGATATCTTGCGAGGACTCTGGGGATAGACATAGTACTATCTGGGGATTACCTGAGGGAGTTCCTGCGAGGGATTGACCAGGAGAGATTCAGGCAGCTGTCTGTAAGCGTGTATGATTCATGGAAATTGTTCGGGGGTAAGACAAAGGAGAATCTTTCACAGGGTTTCCTGGAGCAGACCCGGGCAATGAATTCCGGTTTCGAGAGCATAGTCGACAGAAGCGTTCACAATGGGGAGCCAATAATTATCGAAACACTATATTACATGCCATTCTTTCTTGATAAATTTCAAGAAAACATGGTCACGTTTTACATGTTCATAGGAGATGAATCGGTTCACAGGCAGCACCTCAACGAGCGAACAAGGTTTACGCATCCTGATTCACCGGGAGAAAGGCTCTCCGCTCATCTGGATGAATATAGGTCCATAATGGGTATATCCCTGGATTTTTGCCGGACCCACAGCATCAAGACATTTGATACAAGTGATTTTCTGAGGGCCCGCGAAAGCATTCTTGCTTATGTCAGGCAGGAGATAGAAAATGAACATTGATTCGCTTACTTCCGAAGGGCGAAAGATTGAGAGGAAACTGAGCGAACAGGGCCTTATCTCAGAGACTCGTATCGTGAAAGCGAGGCCAGAGGAAGGAATCACCTCAATTGGGGTTGGTTATCCTATGAAGGCCATGGAAAAGTTCCTGGGATACTATGATGGCCCGATGAAAATAGCGTTCAACCCATCAGTCTCAATCTCCACAGACTTTTCCTTCTGCCTGAGTGCTTGCAGGTATGTTGCAAAGGGTTCAAGGGATATCGTATACCTTGATGGGTCTATGTCGGAACAGTACCAAGAGAGGGCCAAAGCTGCCCTAGATTATGTCAGGAGAGAATATGGCGTCAAGGGGAGCTTCCATTTCTACATAAAGCGGTACAGGAAGTACGGAGAAGCAAAAGGAATGAGCGAATCAGCATCAGTCGCTACTTCAGTTTCAATGGCGATCTCAAAGCTCCTCTTCCAGTCTGAGTCAGACGATCCTTTAATTTCGGAACTTGCAAGGCTAGTTTCAGGTTCTGGAACCAGGGGTGTCTTCAGGGGGACTTCATTCTGGCTTTCATATCCCGGAATCAGCCCAAGGATGTGCCATGCGACCAAAGTAGCTGACTTCCCAAAAGGATTAAACTACGGGATCTTTCCAAAGCCGAGCGAAGTCAAGACCTCTTCTGCTCACCAGGTAGCCGTTGCATCAGACTTCTACGGTGCATGGGTTGAATCAAAGTACCCTGCCCTGAACGAACTCATAGATTCATCGTTCGAAACCACTAAGCTACTTGCCAGAGGACAGCAGGAGATGTATAACCTGAACGCGATACTCCTGTCCGGATCCGTATTTCTTCAGACGCCTGAAAGCATCGGGCTGATCCATTCACTTCAGAAATTTCAGAGGTCCAACGACGGCTTCTTCTTTACCGGGGACACAGGGCCGTCTATCATGATTGCCTCCATGGACCCTGCTCTGCTGTCAGAATTCACGTCCTCAGTAAATGATACCTACCTCAGAGGTGGGCAGGACTTTCACCAGCACGAGGCCGAAATGGATGTTTTCAGGAAGGAAGCGGAAGCATCACTGGATGAAATGGCAAGTGGTTGCAGGTGATCTCCGAAAGTATTTACAGAAATATTCCAAGGGTCCCAATATCACACCTGCAGAAGGTGTCTGATGCATTCTCCCTCGCATCCGTATCAGATTTTTCCCCGGATGGAGACAGAGATTCTCCGGGCATTGCCTGGCAGAGAATTTCGAGGGCAGTGCTAATGCGCGACCATTATTCCTGCAGGATTTGCGGCAACGGGAGTTTTGGGGAAGTCAATTCAAGTCACTCTTTCTCGAAGCACCATTTGGCGGTTCAAGTTCACCATGTAATACCAAGGAGTGCAGGAGGAACTGACAGTTTCAAAAACCTGATAACACTGTGCGAAGACTGCCACAGGAAGACCTTCAAGGGCGGGTACTCAGGAATCCCTGTAAGCTCGCAGATGAGTTTGGACTGGGCGGATGAGAGGATAAATCTATGTCTACCGCTGGAGGTAGCTGCAATGCTTTCCCTTCCGCACCGGAAGACTATCATTTCTAATTTTTCCAGGGTGCTTGATGATTCGACCGGGGCAAGGACTGCGACCATTGCAAGTGGCTCCGTTATGGAATGTGCTCTGCTTAGTCTTAGAAGAGGTAGATATCTCGAGATTGTCGGGAAGCTGGCAGAAGATTTTGAACTTGATAACTATGAGACATTCATGATATCCGAACGCCTAAGGGAGACTACCTGCAGAGTGCTCAGCAGTGACCGCGGTTATTTTCTCTGATTTTCCCTGTATTTGACTAAAGAATGATCTTCTCCTTATCGATCATTCTGTAATCTACGCCCAGTGATGAGGTATCTATCTCTGCGCCATTATACATCTTTGCCTTCTCTCTCCCAGAAAACACAGCTTCTGAGTACCTGCCAATACCATCGCCTTTGAGAATCCCGCTTCCGCTGGTTCCAGTGGCAATGATCAGGTTCATACTGGTAAAAATAAAAGGCGTTTTGTCAATGGTGTTATATGAATAGTAACCTGCCCACTTTGCGGTCACCCTGGAACCTTCCAGTACGGGGAAATAAGAGCGGGCTACCTGGTACAGGCTCATGTTGTAAAAGTCATCCTCAGCCT
>JAKAFX010000060.1 GCA_021817735.1 Thermoplasmata archaeon
TGGTAAGGCCTGTAACCAGACGCGAAATAATTGCAGCGAGATATCTTGTGGGTGCAGCGGGTCTTTCCTTTATTTTTCTCTTATGCCTGCTTATGGTGTATCTTGTCCAGGCACTGAAATCCGGTTATTACACCAATCCTCTCCCATTCCTGTTGTATGCGATAATCTCAGTTGCAGAATCCACCGTGTTCATGTCCCTGATGTTCATGATGTCCATGCTAAAGACTGGGAAGAGCATGCTTTCCGTCGCCGGAATATTCCTTGTTCTTGGTCTGGCATTCCTACAGCAGGTTGCAAAAGCCTCATTTCTTCCGCATTACTCCATAAATGGTTCCATGGTAATTGAATCGGGACTCCTTGCGACATCATATGCAGTAATTTCTTTAGCAAACCCCATAAACGTGGTGTCTTCTCTCCTGCCCATGGTCTATTATGCAGAATTCCCATTATCAGCTTCCCCAGGACTCCTAAATAGCATATTAGGCCAGTCCCAGCTCATAATCGGCCCATATTTCTTCTACGCATCCATTGTGTCGGTTGCGACATGGATGGTGATGCCGTTGGGGATCTCATTAAGACTGTGGCGGAGAAAGGAATAGATATATTAAGACTGAAGCACGCATTAGTCCCTTATGGAAAGCAAGAAATGTGGTGAATCAGAAGTAAGCCTTCACCGGATGGTCCTTCCAGAGGATACCAATGTCTTCAACGGTCTTTACGGCGGCAAGCTAATGGAGTGGATGGACAACGTTGCATCCATAGTAGCGCTGAAACACTCCAGAAAACAATGCGTGACGGGGAGCGTGGACAGCATATTCTTCCTGTCCCCCATAAATCTGGGGGATATAGTACATCTCAACGGTCGCATCACATATGTTACAAAGGAGACTATGGAAGTAGAAATTAGCGTCTTTTCAGAAAATGCACTAACAGGAGAGATGAATTTCACCACTTCGGCGTACCTCACCTATGTTGCGCTTGATTCCAACAGGAAACCTACCGGTGTTCCAGGGCTAATTCTTGAAACCGATGAGGAGAGAGCAAGATGGAAAGAAGGCGAGGAAAGAAGTGCTATCAGGAAAAAGCTTTTGAAACAAGTCAGGGAAAGAAAGAGCAGAATGACACTTTAAATAACTCGATACTATTTCGCCGAAATGTCATTTAGTACACTAATAGCAATTATGACAACTTCGGCGAATGCGACTCAGGTCTCGCAGATAATGAACCGTATTTACGAAGTGGTCGCTTCCGTATCAGCGATTCTCATAGCAATTCTGTGGATCCCGATCGCCTTGAACTTCTTTAGCGATGACGAGGAAAAGCGGTATTCGGCAAAGCTTCGGCTCAAGAATGCCTTCATAGGAACCGTGATCTATGTCATGGCCATTTCCGGAACCCTGTACACGATATTCCTGTATCTTGCAACTGGGTCGTGAATACCTGCTTCCACCAGAAGTTGCTTCGATCATAGGCGACATTCTATCTTTCTTCAACGGTGCCTATATCGCATCCGCGTCCCTGTTGTGGGACATTGTTGTGAAGTATGGCCTCAGTCCGCATTACGCCTATTTGATGCTGATCCAGGGCAATAGCGGGATCGGACTGTTTTACACGTTCCTGACATCCAGGATCTATATCTTTGGGGCAGGACTGACAATAATCGCCCTATCGGTTTACATGCTTGCCTCAAACTCCCTGGGCAAGGGGGTGACGCTGGAAATATCGCTGGTGAGGTATATGCTGGCCCTTACTGTATCCCTTTTTTCTCTACAGATTTGCCGGGTGATACTATCTGCGGCATTTACTGCATTCTCAGTCATATGGTACGGCAGCGGCACAGAATGGTATAGTCTCCTCAGCGTCCTGAACTATGGACAGCAAGTGCAGGGTGTAACAGGGAGTGCCTCCTCCATTCTTACCTTCCTGTTCCTATCCGCACTGTTCTTTTCTATCATTGCGTTGATGGGAACCCTTGAGCTGAGACAGGCGATCCTCATATTCCTGATGCTGGTCTTGCCTGCATTCTCCCTTTTCTTTGCATTTCAAAAGACCGAAAAATATGCAGCCTCAATGTGGAAGATGTTTGCAGAACTCTCTTTTCTGCCATTCTTTGTGCTTGTGGTACTAGAGGCAATGAGCTATTTTCAATCGGATTTCATCCTCCAGCTGGCTTTCCTTTTCCTGAGTTCTGCCCTTCCTCTCATTCTCATGAGCAACAGCAGGATCTTCTATTCTTCTATTCTCGGCTCAATGTTCCAGGGATTCTCCGCAGAAAATGTCGTGGGAAAGACATCTGGGATTTCGGGAGCAATCTCTTCTTTGACCGGGGGTAACGGTGCACTGTCTGCTTTGTCAGCAATGACCGGTTTTAGGCTTTCCAACGAGATGAAAGGATCAGGAGGACCTTATTCAATCTCTGAGTCTCCCCTTGACTGGAGCAAGGTGTACGCCAGCGAGATGTCTTACAGGAGGGATGAATAGGCAGTGACGGAGGAAGGCACTTTTCCGTCCAATGTTCTCGACTATGGGGGGAGGATCATGGGGATGTCCTATGAACGTGTCCTAGCTGTTATCCTAATTGTGTGTGCAGCCAGCATGCTAATGGAAATTGAACCTGTAGCGGCCCTATTATTCTCCGCCATTGCATTTCCGCTCATACTGGTTTCCAGGGATGAGGTACCCCTGTATTCCATGGTTTACATGGCGATCGGGTATGGTATCTCTGGCAAGAGGGCTGTTGTTTCCCTGCAATTTTCAAGAGCTAGCTCACGTAAATGCATCATTTTGGTGCGTGGAAGATTGTTTTCATTAACCGCAATCTCCCAGCGTTCACTTTTCAGGCTCGGGGAAGCAGAGCTGGCATCTACGCTCCTCCTGATCGAAAAAATGTTGAACACCATGGATACCAATGCAGTCTTCCTCAGCATCCCGGTGAGGTCTGATTCAATAAATATGTCCAAATTTCCAGCTGCAGGGGACCAGGGATCAAGGGACGACTATGCAGGTCTGCTGGCGTACGCCAGCAGGGATAGCTACTACCAGTCATCGTACATGATCCTTACGGGTGGGGCGGTGCATGAGGACGCCCTGGAAAGAGAAACCGAAGGGGCAAGGAAATACCTTGAGAGTTATGGTTTTTCCTGCAGGGATCTAAACGAGGAGGAGATCAGGGACTGCATTAGGTTCCTGGAGTAATATCATGGAGCATTCAGCCAAGCAAGGAGAACACAGTGATTCAAGATCTTTCCAGGTCAGGAAGAATTATCTCTCAGGCGGCAAACACTATGCCTTTTTTACCTTGAAAAATGTCAGCGAAAATCGTATCGGGATGGTATATGAACTGATCGACGGGCTTAGTTTCCCAGTCTACACCAAACTAGTCATGGACAGATACGCTGACGGGAAGGCGAAGGAGGTGCTGAAGAGGATAGGTGCAGACCGTTCCTCGGACGAGAGATTATCATCAGCAAGCAACCGGCCCCTGAAAAGCAAGCTAGAGCAACAGCTGCGTTCCCTGGACACGCTTAGCAGAAGAGTCACCGAAGGCGGAGACGCTCTTTTCAAGATTTCAATGACCTTTATTGTCTCTGGATCCCACCCGGCAGAACTCAATTCCAACATGAAGAGATTCGCGCAGGCAATGTCCCTGTTGGGAATGGATCTTGTGAGGGAACACGTCTTATCAAGGCGCAGAGCTTTGAAACTCGCAACCCCACTCAAGTCACTAAGGGCTAAGTATATACTTGACAGCAGGTCGGTAGCGTCTCTCGTTCCACTTCGCTACGAGGGCACTCCTTCAATTGGGGGCGTTTTTCTTGGGGTAGACGCGGACAGCGAGAAACCAGTCTTTGCAGACCCCTTCCAGGGAAATTCATATAACTCTGTAATAGTCGGAGAAACCGGATCGGGGAAGTCCTTCTTCTCAAAACTATTGCTAATGAGGGCACTGATCACAGGAACCGCAAAGAGTGCGCTGGTGATTGACCCAATGGGAGAGTACGGAGCAGATCTGTGCGCATCGTCTTCTTCCATTTTAGAAGAGGAGGATATTGTTGCGAAGATACCCAATCTTGCTGTTAACTCCTCATTCCAAGATCTAACCATAGTGAGGCAAACACCAGATATCCTAAATCGTAACAGCAGTATCCTCGATGAAGTCATCAATATTACCGACAGATTCCTCAGGTCAGGCAATGGGTCCAAGAAGATCATACTTATTGATGAAGCTCATTCGTATTTCCGATTCGCAAGAACCACAGGCTATCTTGACACTATATACAGGAGTTCCCGTCATTTCAACACTTCAGTGATAAGCATAAGCCAGAACCTGGAAGATTTCACAGGAATCCCAGAGGGGAAGTCGATGCTTTCAAACAGCAGCATGAACTTCATCTTCAGGAACAAGGACAGGCAGAGGAATGCAATTAGCTTCCTCACCTCGAGAAGGTTTGGCGAATTGCGCACGGATCTTCTTCCCGGTGGAAAGAGAGATCCTTATTCTGAATGTTACTTTTACTCAGACGGAATGCTTCGCAGAATACGAATAATCTGCACTGCGAGGGAAGCTGGAATCATTGGGCAATCATGATATTCGGTTGTCCTCGACGTCCTGCTCGTGCATAAGGAGAAGGGTAAGGAGCCCAAAAACAACAACTGGGGCCACAAATGAATACAGACCAATGTCTGTCCATGTCCCGTAGACAATAGACCAGCCAACATAGAAAGAAAGGCCAAGAACTACAAGAAAAAGGCCAAAAAATCTGTAGACATTCCGGACAGTGACTCTTGGAACAGTCAACTTGCTTGCAAGCCTCGGCTTATCGTTAGTCTCGCGGTCGGGGACCTTTACATTTGGCACTTGTTTCTGTTCCATCTTCCAAAAGCGATAGATATACTCTAATTAACTGTTTTGGTAATTATGCTCAGCCCAAAATCGGTAGTTACTCAGAACAAGTCAGTGCCTCCCTGCACAGGTGCGGGCTGCTCCAATTAATTTTATCAGTAAATATTTATCTATTATGCTGCGATTCAGTATGAAAATGCAGGACCCCGCTAAACACTTTTTCAGTTGCACAGACAGGGAAAGGGCAATATTTGAGGCTGGAATCAAGCTAGGCACAGTATATCACCAGTACGTCGGAGTTCCAATCAACATGAGTAATTTGACATCCCTTGAGAATGCAATCAAGGAAAGCGTGAAAGTACAGCCTTTCGTAGAGGAGGCAGATGTCAGAATTGACCCGGATATGGTGAAAAAGAGGCAGGGCATTTATAAGTATATAACCCTATCAGGAGACATGCTGAGGGTCCACATCAGAATTCGTTATGGAGATGAATCTGTGGACGCCTATCTGAAGTATGTCGATGAGATGGATTATCCTCTCATGTATATTGGAGGAAGCTGAATGGCTGTTAAGGTTGGAATTACCGGACCTGTTGGTTCAATCAAGTCAGAGGTTGTAAGAAAGATCATAGAAATGCTTGAAAATGAAGGTGCCGTCATACACGGCCTGCTCATGGGAGAGATATACTCCAACAGCAAGATCGTAGGGTATACTCTTTACGACCTCAACACAAAAAAGAAGATAACCTTCGCAGACAGCTCAATCATCTCAAGGGTGAAAATCGATAAGATAGGCGTTGACACCAGGATACTTGAGGAGTTTGTCGCACCGAGCATGAGCAAAGCACGAGAAGTGGCTGACTACATTGTGATAGACGAGATCGGTAAGCTCGAGAACACGACGAAGACGGTTCAGAAAGAGATCGACCTCACACTGAATTCTGACAAGCCTCTCATAGTGACTCTGCACAAGAAGTCAAGAAACCCAGTCCTGCAGGAGATCAAGAGCCTAGAAGGGGTAAGGGTCTTCGACCTGACTCCAATAAACAGGAACATCCTGCCCTTCAAGGTCATCAAGGTCCTGAAGGGAGAAGAAGGAATAGTTTGATCTTCACAGAGGGCAAGGTATTTATCAAGACCGGGGAGGAGCAGGGTGGAACCGGACCTGGAAAAAGATCACCGGGTTTTTACAACCGGTCGCAGGAAGCAAACCGGAACATTACCATTGCAGTTCTCAACACATTCCGGCCGGAAAAGGTTCTCGACGGATTCGGCGGTACAGGCATCCGCGGGATTCGGATAGAAAAGGAACTGGGGCTGCATGTCACGATCGCAGAGCCAGACCAGAGGTCTGTGGAGATCATACGTGAGAATATCAGGCTCAACGACGCTGAGGTTGAGGTATTCCACGGAAGGTTTGAGGAAATCACGTCCAGGAGGCGCTTTGACTATGTTGACGTTGATCCCTACGGCAGTTCACTATCATACCTGTACGACGCAATGAAGAGCGTGAAGAATGGCGGATTACTTGGAGTGACTGCAACGGATCTCACCGGCCTGACTGGCTCCAGCCCTTCAAAAACTTTCCGGAGGTACGGCGCAAGGGTCCAATGCGACGGCTTCAGGCATGAGATCGGAGTCAGGCTCCTCATATCCTCGGTTATCAGGCACGCCGCTGCGTTGGATATTGCAGCGCAGCCGGTTCTCTCTTTCTGGAATTCCCATTATTACAGGCTCTTCTTTAGGTTGAAGGCGGGAGCAGGGATAGCAGATGAGCTTCTTGCTAGTATCGGTCCAGCGGACAAGCATGAACTAGTATCTCCAAGGCTTCCCAGTATTCAGGAGGGACCGTTGTGGCTTGGAAATCTTCATCAGAGTGGTATCTCCGAGGACCTGAAAATCCCTCCGTGGATTACTATTGGGAAGAGATATCTGGAATCGTTTTCCAATGACGACCTGCAAGTATTGTTCATAGACTCAGCTCTTGAGGCATCATGGGGCCATGGCGACATGCCACAGATTGGGAAAGTACTGAAGCAGATGCAGGAGGGAGGCGTTCGCGGCGGAAGAACCCAGTTTTCGTCTACCGGGATAAAGACCTCTGACCCTTCCTTTACAAGGGAGATTATTGGAAAACTTGTATCAGGGAACCTTTGAGGAACCTGAGCCGTGTTCGCAGGATGAAGTATCATTCCTAAGAAATTTAATTAACAGGCTGTACAATGACCCCAGCCATGAACAGGTGGATTGCTATCCTGCGGCCCATAAACGGGGTGATGGGAGTAGTAGCCACCTGGATCTCCGCATTTATCGCAGTTGGTTTGGCCCTCGCAAGTTATGCCATCCCAGTGGCCATTGGCTCCGCTATTGTGTTCATGGTTACATCTGGCGGCAATATTTTCAATGATTACCTGGACGTGGAAAATGACCGGATAAATCATCCAGAAAGACCGCTCCCAAGCGGGACAATAGAGAAGCGTACTGCGCTTTCAGCAGGGATTCTGCTGTTCGTGATCCCGCTTGCTCTATCTGCTGTATTCATTAATATCCTGTCTCTTGGTGTTGTTGCACTGGCGGAACTGGTCCTGATCGCATATGAGACAAAGACCAAGCACCTTGGACTTACCGGAAACGTGAGCATAAGCGTGCTGGTCGGCCTTATCTTCATTTTCGGCGGTATCTGTGTGGACTCCATATCGAGGATGATCCTGCTCTTTGTAATGGCTTCTCTTGCTAA
>JAKAFX010000010.1 GCA_021817735.1 Thermoplasmata archaeon
GGAACCAACGAGGATGTATACGCCTTCCAGAAGTTCATGCGAGCCACTATCGGCTCCGACAACCTGGATCAATCAGCCACACTCTGTCATGCACCTTCTGCTGCAATGCTCTCCTACGGGTTGGGCGCAGGTGCCTCCACTAATCCAATTCACGACGTCCTGAACTCTCGGACCATAATTGTCGTAGGATCCAACACTGACAGGGCTCATCCTGTGGTCAGCAGCTATATCAAGAAGGCTGCGAGGCTCGGCGCGACACTCATCGTGATAGACCCAAGGAAGGTGGAACTGGCAGAGCAGGCAGATATTTTCCTGCAACTAAAGCCGGGAAGCGACGCGTTTCTGTTTTCTGCAATGGCCAGGTACATCCTTGAACAGGGCATGCAGGACGACCGCTACTTGGAAAGGAATACAGAGAACCTGGAAGAATACCGGAGAAGCCTGGAACCATTCGACCTGCTGACAGCAGAGAAAATCACTGGCATATCAGCAGATGAGATAGCGCTTGTAGCAACGGCCTATGCGAAGGAAAAACCCTCGTCGATATACTGGACGCTGGGCATCACTGAACACCAAAACGGTTCGGATAACGTATCCTCGCTAGTGAACCTTGCAATTATAACCGGGAACTTGGGTATTCCTGGCGGAGGTCTTAATCCAATAAGGGGCCAGAACAACGTTCAAGGCGGTGCAGATGTAGGAGGTACCTCAGGATCCCTTCCAGGGTACCAGGATCTTCTTGCCGAGGAAGTCAGGAAGAAGTTTGAGGCAGAATGGAAGGCCCCCCTTCCCTCGAAGGTGGGGATTAAAAGTACGGAGATGATCCAACGAGCCTTGGAGGGAAAACTGAAGATGATGTACATTACCGGGGAGAACTCAGTAAGGAGCCATCCAGATTCCTCAGAGGTTGAGCGTGCACTGAAAAGGCTTGAGTTCCTAGTGGTACAAGACCTTTTCATGACAGAAACTGCGGAATTTGCGGATGTTGTTTTCCCTGCAGCGTCAGCCTTCGAGAAGACAGGGACTTTTACAAACACAGAACGCCGAATACAGATGGTCAGGAAGATCCTCGATCCCCCCGGAGATGCAAGGGAAGATTGGAAGATTTATGCGGACTTGGCTGAAAAGCTGGGGCATGGGCTTGGCTTCAGGAACACTTCCGAAATAATGGACGAGATCTCCATGCTAGTCCCATCGTGGGCTGGCGTCACTCATTCGAGGCTGGAGCATGGAGGGCTCTCGTGGCCCGTCACTGACTTGAAGTCAACTGGAACCGGGATACTGCACGTCGACCATCCAGTACGCCATAAAGCACGTTTGAGGCCGGTCTCGTGGGTTCCAAGGGACGATGGTGGTTACCCATACCTGTTGATAACCGGTCGTAAGCGAGAACAGTATCACACGGCTACCATGACCTCCAGGTCCCATGTCATTTCAAGGATCACAGAAGGGCCATTCCTGGAGATGAATCCAGATGATCTTAAGGCAGAAGGCCTTTCAGACGGAGACATGGTCGACGTTGAATCAGGAGCAGGCAGGATCACATGCAGGGTAAAGGGTTCGGGCAATCTTCAGAGGGGAGTAACATTCACGACATTCCATTTTCCTGAGTTGAGGGCTAACGTGCTTACTCCATCCGTGTTTGACCCAATCACCAAGACGCCTGCCTACAAGGATGCAAGGATTCGGATCTCAAGGAGCAAAGGGGGTCATCGAAGATAATCGATCCGCGGTCCTCAAGATGCGGGCACGCCCTGTAGAATATTTGTGTATCCTCTGGAACTGGCTGGGACGTCAACCCATAAATAGCGAAAAGGGTTATTGCAAAGTCTGGTGAAATGATTCCAAATGAAGATCGTTATTCGAGGCTGGAGAAACTCTCATTCCTCGGAAAGCATGGACTTGAAACCCTGAGAAAATCATCAGTGCTTATTGTGGGTGCAGGGGGAACAGGCTCTCTTGTCGCAGATCTGCTTTGCAGGGCAGGTGTAAGAGAAATGACGATCATTGACAGGGATACGGTCTCACTGAGTAACATTCATCGGCAGACCCTGTACTCCCAGGAAGACTTAAGCAAGAACAAGGCTGAAGCCGCTGCGATGAGGCTTGGATTGGTAAACTCAGACTGCCATGTCAACGCTCTCGTGGAAACCTTCGATTCCCACAATGCGCTTCGCCTGGCTGGAAATTCCGATCTGGTTATTGACGGGACTGATAACCTTACTACGAGGATGATCCTTAACGACGCCTGCGTCAAGCTTGGCGTCCCGTGGATTTTCACTTCCGCGATTGAGACTTATGGGCAAGCCAAAGCAATAATCCCAGGAAAGTCAGCTTGCCTTGCCTGTTTCATGGACACCGATGTGTCAGGATATCCCACGTGTGAAGAGACCGGAGTCCTTTCTTCAGCTCCATCCGCCATCTCGTCTCTTGCATTCTCACTGGCCATAAAGTTGCTTAACGGGAAGGAATCGGGAGACAAGCTCTACTATCTTGATGTCTGGAATATGGAATTCCAGGGTATTTACATTGCACGCAACCCAGAATGCAGGTCATGTGGTTCTCACGACTTCGCCTACCTGGGTGATCGCTACTCGAACATCGGGATGAAACCAGTCCTTTAGTCACATCCCCATCGACAGCACTGCCGGCACCTTATTTCGGAAGGCTCAATTTATGGGCTGGAACTGTATCAGCCCATCATCATAGTATTCTCACTCCTTCTTGACCAGCAACTCCTGCCTTATGGGTGTTTCTCGAATCGGGACCCCTGTTACGTTTTCAATTGCCCTCGCAAGCGCAATTGGGACACCTATGGTTGGAGATTCCCCAACGCCTTTCGCTCCATGTGGGAGCTCAGACCTGGTTTCGGCCAGGTAGGTCTCATATTCCGGAAGCTGGTTTGCTAGCGGAACCCCTGCATCAGCAATGGAGGCTGTCAGAAGCTGGCCATCTGGAGAGTAAGCCAGTTCCTCATAAAGCGTCTGTCCGATCCCCTGTGCTGCACCGCCCGCAATCTGCCCCATTACAGTGTCCAGGCTGAGAGGTACGCCAACGTCATAATACGATTTCATGCTGGTGACTCGCACCTGTCCCCTCCTATCTACCTCTGCAGTGGCCAGGTTGCATCCAAGGCTATTCATTGATCCTTTTACATGCTTGAATACAAAGCTGTCTCCGCCTTCCTTCAGGAGAATTTCCGTGGTGAACTTTCCATACTTCTTTATGATGCCCTGCTTGATTTCTTGGCAGGCTTCCCATAATGCAAGGCCCCCTACCATGGCGCTCCTGCTTCCCCATGAACCGACTCCTTCAGGGGTCATTTCTGTGTCCCCGAGCTCCATTGTTACGGCCTCTTCACTGAGGCCGAGTTCCTCGCGCACTATTCTCTTGACAAAGAGCTCGTGTCGCTGGCCATGAGCATTTCCTCCCAGCCAGACTCTTGCGTGCCCACCCTTGACAATGATCCTTGCACTCTCACCAGGCGCATAAGCAGGTATCAGGACAAAAAATCCAAAACCAGGTTTCTGGTTCTTCATCTCTCTGTACCTCAGCTTCCTGATACCATCTTCGAGGAACTTCCTTGCGGGCGGAACCTTGACCCCAAGTGGTGTCGTAATCTCCATGTCAGAAACGTTTTTGAGCCTCACATCAACCGGATCCATTCCGATCTCGTCTGCCAGCATGTCGATCGTGCGCTCTATGATGAAATGCGCCTCAGGTCTCCCTGCGCCTCTGTATGGCCCCAGGAGGGGCTTGTTGGTGAAAACACCCAGTCCTTCGACATATGCCTGCCTTATGTTGTACGGGCCAGCAACCTGTCTGGAGATGAAAGCTGTTGCGAACTCCCCTCCACCAGAATATGCTCCGGAGTCAACTATGACTCTTCCCTTGATGCCGCTTATTGTTCCATCCCTCTTTCCGAACATCGTGAGTTCACCGACGACACCTCTGCCAGCCTTGCTTGCCATGAGCATCTCGCTTCTGGTCTCAATCCACTTGACAGGTTTCCCATTTTTCATGGATAGGAATGCAGCAAGCGCGTATTCTGGATACACCCCTCCCTTCAGACCAAAGCCACCGCCAGTATCCGCTTGCAAAACCCTTATCTTTTCCTGAGGGAATTTAAGGATCTCTGAGAGGCCCTCACGCATACTGTGGATAGACTGCGTAGAGGAATATACTGTCAGGAAACCGTCATGGTAATCTGCCACGATTCCCCGAGTCTCTATTGGATTGTTTGAAATTCTCTGGTTTACTATCCTGTTGCTTATTTCTACATCGAAGTCCACCGGCTTGAATTCGTTTCCCAGATTGACCCTGATTAGGATGTTGTCACTTCTTCCGCTGTGGATGGGTGGAGCAGTCAGTGCCTTCACCGGATCAGTGACTGGTGGGAGCGGTTCATACTCAACTTCAACGGAATCCAGAAGATCCTCCGCTTCATACCTGTTCTTGCCTAGAACAGCAGAAATAGGCTGCCCGTAATAGTTAGCATAATCATTTGCAAGCACCGGTTCGAAAGGTCCTGCAGTGGAATCTGTAGCGGTTTCTCCCTCGGAAGCCATTAAGGCAGGAAAATCTTTATGGGTCAACCCTCCCCTGACACTTGTTATTCGTGCCCTTGGGTAAGTGCTCCTGGCAACCGCCATGTGAAGCATCCCAGGCAAGACAATATCATCTACATACCTGGCACGGCCTCTTACCATATCTTCAACTGTGCTCATTTCAGCATCAACTCCAGGCTCACGGGTGCCTAGCTACTATCTCCTCTTCCATTCCCTGCTCTTTTGCCTGCATGGAGGCTTGCTGTATCGCGTCTACGATTGACCCATATCCCGTGCAGCGGCATATATTCCCAGAAATAGCTTCCCTTATCTCGTCCCTTGTTGCACCAGGGTTCTTCCTTAGAAGCCATAAAGCAGTCATTATCATCCCTGAAGTACAGTATCCGCACTGTAGACCGTTTTTGTCTAGGAAGGCTTGCTGCAGCGGATGCAGTTTCTCTCCTCTTGATATCCCTTCAATTGTGAGAACAGATTTCCCATCTGCCTGAACGGCGAGCACAGTGCATGACTTCACCGGTTTCCCATCAAGGTGTACGGTGCAGGCTCCGCAATTAGTTGTGTCGCACCCTATATGTGTCCCAGTCAGGCCTGCGTTCTCCCTGATGAAGCTCACAAGCAGCATTCTCTGATCAATTTCATCTTCGTACAGCTTTCCGTTTATTGTTATCTTAACCCTTGAGTTTCCCATTCCTAAACACCTCTGGCCCTGTGATAGGCCTTCTCAATAGCCTCTGTGGCTATGATCCTGAGTATGGTTCTCTTGAATTCCGCAGACCCGTAAGTGTCTGACGGTGGATCAACTGAGCGAACCACTAAGTCTGAAGCCTTCGCAATTTCAATTCCTGCACTTTCAGCCGAGAGATCTCCAAGTCTTTTGCCAACCAGATATCTCTCTGCATCACGTGACCTCGTCGGAGTGGGCCCAAGAGATGTGAGCCCAATCCCGGCTCTTGAAATTGCACCTGATCCGTCAAGTTCAACGACGCAAGCAACGGCCGCAAGTGAAAAATCACCTGATCTCCTCTTGTGTTTCACATACGCTCCCCCCCATTGGCCTGATGGCAGTGGCACGTCAACCCCAGTCAGGATCTCTCCCGGTTCAATTGCGGTCTGATAAGAATCAACATAGAAACTGGAGGATTCGACCGTCCTGGTGGTTCCTCTTCCTGCTAAGACAAGCTTTGCACCCAGGGCCATCATCATTGCTGGGAGGTCATTGCCGGGATCACCATGGGCAAGGTTTCCACCGACAGTTCCCATATTCCTGACCTGGAGGTCGGCTATCTGCAGTGCAGTCTCGGCCAGTACAGGAAGGCGTTTTCTGATGATATCCGACTCAGCGATGGCTGCCGTGGTTACCATGGAACCAATGTGCACTATGTCATCGCTTTCCCTTATGCGCTTTAGCCCGTCAATGCGCGATATATCCACAACGTATGGGAAAGCCGCAAGCCGAAGTTTCATTATTGGCAAAAGGCTCTGCCCTCCTGCGAGGATCTTTGCATCTTCCCCATATTTTTCCAGTAAGGCAAGAGCATCTTCAACACTTGTTGGTGAAAGGTATTCAAAGGCTGAAGGATACATGACTTAGAAGTGAGAAATCATATTTAAGGCTTTAAAGTCCCAGAATTTTGTGGATTTTTCTTCAATCTCCTTATGGAAATTATCTCGGCCATAATGCTTAGCGCTATTTCCGCAGGAAGCACGGCGCCGACGTCTATACCAATTGGGGTGTGGATAGAATTGATAAATTCTTCCTGAATTTTTTCTTTCCTGAGAATCTCGAAATCGTGGGCCGATCTCTTTCGACTAGCGAGAAGGCCAAGATATGATACTCTTTCTCTGGAAAGTCTCTTGAGGACCTTTATGTCCTCGTCTCCCTTCGTCAGGACAACCACATAGTCACTTGCCTCAAACCTGAAAGACTCCAGCGGGTCAATGATGTCTGAACGGTCATTGCCCACAAGCCTGGAAAGGTCAAGTATTTCCTGCCTCATCCCAACCTGCCCAGCGAGCTCTCCAATGAAATCAGCAATCTCATCCTTTCCGCCGGGGGTGATCACTACTATTCTCTCCGGAACCTTGAACGGTTCTACAAAAAGGTCCATGTTTCCGCCACAGAATGTCTCCACAAAAACCTCATCCACGCTGCTGTGGTTGATTGTGCCTCTCAAAGACTCCTCAGCCTCTTCCAGATGAATTTTGAAAATTCTTGGGTTGCCGGATTTTAGCACATCCTGGGCGATCCTTGAGATTGC
Organism: Thermoplasmata archaeon; assembly: GCA_021817735.1. Lineage (GTDB taxonomy): Archaea > Thermoplasmatota > Thermoplasmata > Thermoplasmatales > Thermoplasmataceae > JAKAFX01. Next base: position 6,827 of record JAKAFX010000010.1, read on the forward strand.
CCCCTCAGGGCAAGCTCCGCCCAGGCTGCCATATAATATCTTTCCCTCGTTGGAGACTATCACTCTGAAACCTGGTTTTGCAAGGGTAGATCCTTCCGTGCGGATCACTGTTGCTGCAACAAAAGACCTCCCACTACGTACGAGGTCTGCTGCAAAGGAAAAAAAATCAGTCTCCTGCATGGTGGATCAATATGGGATCGTGTAAAAATCTTTATCTTTGATGATCACGCGCAGGCTCGCGTCAACAACAGGATTATAGACAAATTTCCTGGTCCAACATCCCAGGTACGGCTATTATTTTGGTTTAGATCTGGATAAGGAAAGTTGGCACATGAACATCAATTGAAAGATGATTTATCGAATACTGCAATCTAGTTTTCGATATCAATGAAATTCGACGGGAGTTTTGTCTTGAGCATCCCAAGAAGTGCAGTCTATGAGAAGATGAGCAACCTTGATTTCTTAATGGCCATAATTCCCGATAAGGTCGAGGCGACCAGGGTTGATGACAGGACGATACAGGCGGTGATCAAAGCGGGCCTCTCCTTCATAAAGGGAAAATTCAGGACAAATATCACTGTTGAAGACAAAGTCGAAGCGCAATCATTAACAGTGAGAGGTTCTGGAAGCGGTTCTGGCAGTTCAATGGACTTCAAGGTGCATATATCCCTTGCTGAGGACCAGTCCGGTACAATAATATCCTGGAATGCAGACGTGAACATATCCGGTTCTGCTGCGACCCTAGGCCAGAGGATGGTCGACAAGGCGGCAAAAAACTATATGGACAGGCTGATAGAGTCATTCAAGAATTCGCTTGGTGAGACTTGAATCCTGCAATAGCTGTTCTGGCATCAGGATCGTCAACTCGCTTCGGCGAGAACAAACTACTTGCTCAGATAGGCGGGAAATCTCTTCTTTCCAGGGCAGTTGAGGCAGCCCTTGGTGCTGGTTTATCCCAGGTCTATGTTATCCTTCCCAACGGATCCAGTTTGGCAAGCATGGTTTCCCAGGGGGCGATGATCATCTACAACAGGAATCCCAATGAAGGGATATCAGGTTCAATACGATGTGCAACCGAAGCGTTGGAAAAGATGGCTGATGCAATCATCATCACGCTGGCTGACCAGCCATTCGTCAACTCATCAATGCTAAAACGCCTGATTTCCGTGGCTATGGAATCTGCTAAGGGAATCGTGGCATACTCACATAAAGGGGATCCGAGAAACCCTGCTCTCTTCAGGAGCCACTATTTCAAGGATCTTCGACAACTCAGAGGAGACAGGGGAGGCAAGAAGATCATAATGGAAAACTTGCAGGACGCAAAACTTATTGAAGTGGAAATACCCGAATACCTATACGACATAGATACACCAGGACAGCTCAAGAAAGCGGAAGAGATTATTGATAAACTGGGAATAAAATAGAATCCGAAGATCAATATTCCCGTTCCTAACTTAGATCTCCGCGATCAACGCGGCTTTGGAACGCTGCATCCGGGCCACGAGTACCCATTTATCTGGACTTTTAAATACTGAGATTGAATAGGTTTGTTATTGATTGATATTTCGGGAAAGGAAGTCCTTTCCAGGATGGCAGTTGCATCTGGGTTCATAAGGCTGGATCCATCTACAGTCAATGAAATCAGAAACCACACAGTAAAGAAGGGCGACGTCCTGGAGGTCGCAAGAACAGCAGGAATATTGGCGGTAAAGAAAACGCCGGAACTCATCCCATATTGCCATCATGTTCCGGTTGAATCAGTCAATATTGATTTTAGCGTGAAGGATGAAGGGATAGAGGCAAGGTGCAGGGTCATGGCACATTACAGGACAGGTGTAGAGATGGAGGCCCTCAGTGGGGTATCCGTTGCGCTTCTTTCGATTTGGGACATGGTCAAATACCTTGAGAAAGACGGGACAGGCAACTATCCATCCACCAGGATCACGAACATTCTGGTTGAGATCAAGGAGAAGAGGAATGATAAGTCACAAGTCTCACCACTATGACCTTCGCTTTTCCATCATTACGTGTAGTAGCACCAGGACGAAGGACGATGATGATTCTGGGAAGACTCTCCTGGAATTTCTCGAAAAGTTGAATATACCTGTAACAGAATACATGGTTGTCAGGGACAACATTTCAGACATTACGGCTGCAGTCCGCAAATGCCTTGAAAATAGCGATGCAGTAGTTCTCACCGGGGGGACCGGGATCTCAAAGTATGATGTAACTGTCCACGCGGTATCGGCAATTGCACAGAAGGAGATCGGTGGGTTTTCGGTCCAGTTCCAGATCCTGTCGCAAAAGGAAGTTGGTTCATCAGCAATGCTGTCATCCTCATCTGCGTTTGTCGTAGAAGGAAAGCCGGTCTTCTGCCTTCCCGGCTCACCAGGCGGTGCACTTCTTGGGTTGCGGGATCTGATCATACCAGAGATAGATCACATAAAGTATGAGCTCTCGAAGTAGATGAAGTAAATCCTTTCCAGATAGAGTTCCCAGATCAGGACCCAGGCCGCATTCAAACAACGAAATCTGCGAAAATGGAATGGAACAAATATAATAGAGTCCCAACTTTCCCATGTGTCCGTAAATGCCCGAGTGGGGTAAGTTGGATATCCTAGAGGCCTGCGGAGCCTCAGATCCGGGTTCAAATCCCGGCTCGGGCGTAGGAATATGGATTTTGACGCTCGACTAAAAAACTGGCTGATGTGCTGTGGCTACGCAAGTACTTTCCCCAGGGGCCTCGACAGCGATTATCTTGAATAAGAAATAGACCGATCTCACAAAATTATCTCAGTTTCCATTTGCTCTTGCGGTTGGTAAACCCTGCTCTCCGTTGCATTATCATAGGAGGATCAGTGTTATACAATTAATGAACGGAGTTCCATAAAGTTAGGCTCTATCTTACTAACTAAGGAACTGCGACCATTGATATTCATCATTACCTTTATGCATGGAAGATAGGTAGACTAGCTGGAAAGGGTTTGAACCAACCGAGTTGGGTTATCGGGAAGAGCAATATTTTTTGTCGAGTGTATTCGAAATTTAACATCAAGAAGACCCTGAAAGGGCTTGTTTTAAACCAAACATTCTAAGAAGAAGACTCACAATACAGTCTTCCATACAGTAAACTATTTCATGAAATTGGCTTAGGAGAAAAGCCAAGAATGGTCTTATTTCCACTCTGACCAATGAATCTGCCATTATGGGGTAGAAAATGTCTCTCTCCAAGTGCATCAATATTATTGTGGAGAATATCTGCAGTGCATCAGATCTGCTCCCGGAAGATGCGCGGCTTTTCTCGGTTCTGGGTTTCGTTTCATATGCTGCCTAGATTGCCCGTCTTCAATCGGTTGTTCTTGTTAGTTTAAAGTCCAACCAAGATCTAGGCTACAAGTTCAATATTGATTCGAAAAACCTCATATCTTCTTAAGTTCCTGAATTAGCTTCGAAAGAGTGTCCTGCGCATCGCCGTATAACATTTTTGTCCTGGCACTGTAGAAGAGGTCATTCTCAATTCCTGCGAACCCTCTCCCGGTTCCTCTCTTGAGCACTATTACATTCTTCGCCCTGTCCACATCTAGTATGGGCATTCCGTACAGAGCTGACCCTGGGACTCTTGCAGCAGGGTTCACCACGTCATTTGCACCAATGACCAGTGCCACATCAACATCCGGGAAAAGCCTGTTTGCGTCTTCAAGGTCTACCAGGTACTCATATTTGATTCCTGCTTCAGCCAAAAGGACGTTCATGTGACCGGGCATTCTTCCTGCCACAGGATGAATCCCAAAGATGACTTTTATTCCCCTGGACTGAAGCATATCTGCCAGTTCCCTCACCCTGAACTGAGCCTGTGCCGCAGCCATTCCAAACCCGGGCACTATCCCTACCAGTTTTGAGTAACCAATGAGTATGGCTGCATCTTCTGCAGTGGTGATCTTTATGGAGCCCATTACCTGCCTTCCCTCTTCCAGCTTCTTTCCAAAGACCCCGAAGAGAACAGCATGGATCGAGCGGTTCATTGCCCTAGCCATTGCAATGGTAAGAATTATGCCTGCTGCACCAACAAATATCCCAGCGACCAACATTGCAAAACTTGAAAGCAAATAACCATCGAGACTAACTGCCAATCCTGTCATTGCATTGAAGAGTGAGATAAGGACTGGCATGTCAGCACCGCCAATGGGGATTGCCATCATTACGCCATAAACCAGCGAGAACAAGAAGAACAATGCTAGGGCATCTGTCACAGATATTGAACTGCTGAAATTTCCCAGGTACAATGATACGAAGACAATGGAGATAACAAGTATTGCAGCGTTCAGGGGCTGCTGCGCTGGAAAGGTTATTGGGCGTTCTCTTATCCAGCCCTGCAGCTTCAGGAACGCAATCATGCTTCCGGCAATGGACACATTACCAATTACTGCCCCTGCGGCAGCGATAGACATCTCAAAGAGGCCTCTGCCAGGCCCGAGCAACTCGATAGCTGCTATTGAGGAAGCGGCACCTGCCCCCATCCCATTGTATATAGCCACCATCTGGGGCATGTTAACAACTGCCACTTTATCTGCAGCAACCCATCCTACCAAGGCTCCAATCATGATTGCCGGAATTATGAGGAGAATGTTGGATAGCCCTGGCATGAGGAAGGTGATCGCGATGGAGAACGCCATAGCTATTCCTGCCCAGAGTATCCCACTGTTTGCAGTCTTTGGGTTTCCCATCCTCAGAAGGCCCACAGCAAAAAATGCTATGGTAACCGCATATACTGCCTCCATAATGTCAGGAATCACTTCTTTTCACCCTTGCTGACAAACATGGCAAGCATCCTCCTGGTGACCACAAAGCCTCCAGTCACGTTCAGGGTCGCCATTAACACACCGATGAACCCAATAATTTTCTCCACATCATTCTGCGCAAACCCTAGAGCGATTATCGCGCCAACCAGCACTATCCCATGGATAAAGTTGGACCCAGACATCAGCGGAGTGTGCAATACAACAGGCACCCTCCTGATCACATCATACCCGATGAACCCTGAAAGCAAGATTATGTAAACCCAGGCCCATACTTCTGGTGTCATTTATTCACCCGCGACCAGATGAAATGGGAGACTGTGGTCGAACCAGTGTAGATTTTAGGAGCTCGTCCTTGTTAGGATCGACGATGATTCCATCTGCGCTGATCAGGACTGAAAGGAAAGATAACATGTTCCTGGAATACATCTGGCTTGCATTCACCTGTGCCTCAGACTGCGCATTTGATAATCCAATCACCTTGACGCCATGATATTCTAGGGTATCACCTGCCCTGGTCAATTCACTGTTTCCACCCGATTCTGCAGTTATGTCAACGATCACGGAACCGCCCTTCATCATTCCAACCATTCTTCTGGTTATGATTAGAGGGGCCTTCTTCCCTGGAACTCCCGCTGTCGTTATTATTAGATCGGAATTCACGATTGCTTCTTCAAGAAGCATCCTTTCCTTTTCCTTCTCATCTGCAGAGAGTTCTCTAGCATAACCTCCAGTACCAACTGCATCAATGCCAAGTTCCAGGAAGTTAGCTCCCAGGCTTCTGACATCCTCACACGCTGCCTTTCTCACGTCATAAGCTGTAACGGATGCACCCATGCGTCTGGCGGTGGATATCGCCATTAATCCCGCCACCCCCGCCCCAATAACCAGTACTTTCGCGGGTCTAATTGTGCCTGCGGCCGTGCTGAGCATTGGCATGATCCTTGGGGAATGAAACGCGCCTACCACCGCCGCCCTGTACCCGGCAACTGATGACTGGGAAGAGAGAACGTCCATGGACTGAGCTCTGGAGGTCCTTGGTAGGAGTTCGAGCGAGTGCGCTACAAGTTTTTTCACAGCAATTAGATTTGCGAGGTCATGATTGAGCGACGGCATTATCATTCCAACAAACACAGTGCCCTGCCTAGCGGTATTCACATCTTCCTCTGTTGGTCTTCCCAGCATTACAAGCACATCTGATAGCAAGATCACCTCATTCCTTTCCTTAATGATCTCCACACCTGTAGAGGCATATTGACTGTCTGGAAAAAATGACCCCTCGCCAGCTCCGGACTGGATCAAAAGCCGTATATGTCTGGAAGTGAGTTTTGAAACATCCTCTGGGACGATGGCAACACGCCTCTCCCAGGGACCCATTTCATTAAGGATTCCCACAGTAACTACCAATTGTCTCTCCGGATGTTTATCATTAACGTGGATAAATACAAGGTGCCGAAGCAGTCACCCATGTGGAAACTACTTCGAATGAGTTCCAAGTTTCGAGAGGAGAAAATAAACGAAAGGGTAGATGGATATCTCCCGGATCCATCCCTCGATAAACGTGTCAAACCACAGCAACAGGTGAAACTGGTGAAGCCGTGGATCCGTATATCTTCAGGGGAAGACATGCAAAGAAGAACTCGTAGATCCCATTCTTAGCCAGATCATCCAGGCGTAGATTATCCAGAATCCTGATTCCGGACCTGGTGATCAGGTACTGGTGAACAGGCAACCTTACACCCTTTCTTTCAGGTGGCTCAACCTCAGTATCGGGGGTATCAGCACCAGTTACTGCTACATTCTTTTCGGCCAGCCATTTTGCAAGGTCATATCCGATCCCAGGCGCCCTTTCGTAATAAGAGTTGTACTCTTCTGTCTTTTCCCAGAGACGGGAAACACCTGTATGGAATAGAACCGCATCTCCGTCCGTGATCTGGAGGCCATGCTTCTCCAGGAACAATTCCGTTTCCTCCACTGTTATCGCGTGTCCTCTTTCGGTGATCCCGTCTTCACTCCCAGGGGCCATTATCATGATTCCCCTAGTGATAATCGGGGGCACAGTCTCTATCCCGAGCCTATAAGTGCCGAACGTGGAGGTTTCTTCAAATGCATCGAGGCCATTGTAGAACTTGTTCTCAAATGAAATATGGTTCAGTGAGTCAAGGTGAGTCCCGACGTGGTCTGTTGTTTCCATTCTGGACACTGATCCTCCCACCTTATTGATGGTGTTCTCTCTGTGTGGGGGCCTGCTATCATATACTCTCTGAGCAACTGTATGGAAGAAATGGCCATGGGAGGAGTATCTTCCGGGGATCCCGTTCCTGAGAGTATGGCTCAGGTTATAGACAATACCCTTTTTTACGAGGCCAACTGCTTCAAGAACCTTAGCTGGGCCAAGTAGATTCAGTGTGCCAAGCTGGTCATCCTTTCCCCATTTTGACGGGTACCAAGGTTTTCCGCTCTCGTACCATTCCTTCATTTGAGTTGCTTTAAGCTAATAGTGCTAATAAGCGTCGCGAATAGATCATAGGGCACCCGGAGCTGAAACCCGGTATAATTCACGGGGTTGGTATCATCATATTATTCCTCGCTTCACAAGAGCCTCTATCTGGCAGATAGCTCCTCCAGCCCCTCCGAGAATGGTGTTGTGCGCAACGGTAGTGAATGTCACCCATCCTCCTGATTCCCGTAGCCCACCTACTGAGACTGACATGCCGCGTGATACCCAAGCATCAATCCTTGGCTGTGGCCTATCCACGGCGGAATGGAATACAATCAGCTTTTCAGGAAACGAATAGGTTCTTTCCTTGACATTGAGGTTTCTCTGCCCTTCGAGAGCCTTTCTCACTTCGCTGATATCAACTCCCCTCCTGAATCTCAAAAATACGGTTTCAGTATGTCCATCCTGTACTGATATCCTGCTGCACCTGGCTGCCAAATCTATACTGCGTGGTAGAATTGACTGGTTGTTCCTGTCTAGAGCACCCATGATTTTTTTGGTCTCTGACATGATCTTTTCTTCCTCATCCTGGATGAAAGGGACAACATTTCCAAGTATGTCCATGGACGGTATTCCCGGGTAACCAGCACCACTCACGGCCTGCATCGTGTCTACCAGTATGCTCTGCGGTTCCAGGTCCATAAGCGGCTTAAGGGAGATTGCCAGCTGTGTTGATGAGCAGTTGGCATCGCATGAGACGAATCCCTTGTAGCCGTTGACCCTTTGCTGGTGTGGGATCAAATCAAGGTGATCCTCGTTTACTCCGGGTACGTAAAGAGGAACGTCCGACCTCATCCTGTTATAACTAGATTTGGAGACTACCGGAAGAAATTGCGCTAAGTCCCTCTCCAGTCCAGCTGCGTCAGAGGGTAGAGCCGACACCACCATATCGCATTCCTTCGCTAATTCCGCAACCCTTCCTGCATCTATGAGCTTCATTTCAGAATATTTCCGGTTAAGCGGTTCCGGAAGGAGCCACCTTACCGCAGAGCCATACGTCATACCACTCTTGTGACCGGATGATGCTACCGATGTCACCTCCAGGAAAGGGTGACTTTCAATCATCGAGATGAGCCTCTGACCGATAATGCCTGTAGCTCCAAGTATTCCCACCCTGAGTTTGTCCATATCAGGAGGCCCCCCGGAGAGACGCGACACTGAGGTGAATGATTTTCATCAGTTCATATAGCTGACCATTACTGCAGGGATACAACCTTCCCCACTTGGAACTACCAACAGGTCCCCCTGCGTTTTCCATGTATACGGCATCAGCGGCGGAAAGGGCACTATCCTTAAAGGGAGAGTCTTCAACAAGGACCAGAATGCCCTTTGAGTGATCTAGGGGTATTTCCTGCAAATCGAGGTTTTTTGCGATCCGGGAGATCCTCCCTGCCATCTCCGGTTCAACTGGGCTCTCTATTACATACAGAATATCACTACTGGAATTCCAGTAGCAAAGTTCCATGAGTCCCTCAGAAGCAAGGAAGCTCTGAATTCCATTAAGAAAACACCCTTTGTCTTCATATCTTTCAAGGTTCAGCCTGAAAGCAAGGATCGATTCCACATGGCTCACAGAGAATGCACCTTCACAGTCATTCACAATCATAGTGCCAGATCCGCCATTCGTGCCTCTTATGCATATTCTCATTTTCTCGGGATCAAAGGCTTGTATTGCCTTGTTCTGGATGATCCGGGATCCGGACAAAGTCATCACGTCAAGAAGTGACTTTGAAATTCTCTCATATTTTAGTGGTGAAGGGATGACATCAGGATCGGCAGACAGGACCCCATCGACATCCTTCCAGTACTCAAGTCGTGCGGAACCCAGAGCTGATGCCAAAAGGACTGCAGTGTAATCTGACCCTCCTCTCCCGAGCAGCTTGGTCCTGCCATCCTGATCAGAAGCGTAAAAACCCGGGATTATCAGGATTTCTCGGTCTTTAGATAAGGAAATGACATTTTCAACCTCGCGGTTGATTCTCGTCATATCCGGTCGACCTTCGGAATCGAGAAAGACTGCCCGTAAAGCATCCAGTACCTCTGCCCTTACGCCGTCCCTTTGCAGGAGCGAGCAAAGGATGTGTGCAGAAATCCTTTCTCCGTATGAAACCAGGGAATCAGGAGTAGAATAACTTGCTCCGATACCCCCGGACTTAAACATTACCTCTGAAGATTCAATAAATAAATCTATTGCCTTTCTGGTCGCCTCCCCTGCTGGATCAACTGACAGGTGCAGGTCAACTATTTGCCCTCGCAGTTCCTCGAATCTGGCCCTATCCTTCTGTTCATACAGTTCAAAGAGCATGTCGGTGACACCGGAAAGCGCTGATACAACCACTAAGACAGTTCCGCCATCCAAGGTTGCCATCTTGAGCTTTCCTGCTATGCGGTGTATGCCTTCTTTTTCCCTAAGAAGGCTCCCCCCGACCTTCAGCACCATCACAAGTCTACGAGGTGCAAGAACCTGATCAACTGAAGATATCGACTCAGTGGGCGAGTTGGCTGATTCCCCAATCATTATGAATCAGGGTAATTATTTTAATGATAAAACCGTTGCCATTAGCAGGCTCACTCTATTATGCGCAGAGGTAATCAATTGTATGTTTTTTCAATATGATACCACTTTTCACAGGCAATGGAAACCTTATCAGCCCGGTTTCAAGTACTATGGTAATTCCTGTGTTTCATGGGAAGTATTACTCCTAAGAATGAAAAATTAGGAAACGATAATACTGAGTCTTGCCTGCCAAATGCGTGAACACAATCAAGGTCTCAGTTCCTTCAACATCGGCAAACCTTGGTTCGGGATTCGATGTAGTAGCAATCGCACATGATGCTTACAGGGAATCCCTTGTTCTTACGGTCATAGACGGTGGAAGAGGAGAGATCACAGTAGAATCAGGGAGCAGGAAAGTTGCATTCCAGAAGAACACTGCAGGACTTGCAGCTTCATTGATAATGGAGGAATACGGGATTTCTGCTGACCTTAGGATCAGCCTCACGAAGAGCATTCCCACGGGACTTGGCCTGGGCAGCAGCGGTGCTTCGGCAGCGGCCTCGGTCTATGCCATGAACTTGGCCTTTGATCTCGGCCTAAGTGACAACGAGATGGTGAGATATGCTATGCTGGGTGAAACTGCTTCAAGTGGAACCCCCCATGCGGATAATGTTTCTGCCGCCCTGTTGGGAGGAATAACCATAGTGAGATCCACTGATCCCATGGATTGCGTCTCTTTCAGACCTGAATACGGACCCAATCTCCTGACCGTGATACCTTATGTTCGTTTGAAAAACAAGACGAGGAGTGCAAGAGAGATGATTCCAACAACAGTGGAAACAGATAGAGCAATCGATAACTCGCGTCGACTGAGTTCCCTGATACACGGGCTTATTACAGGTGACCGGAAGTCGCTGTACTTTGGCCTAAACGATGCTATTTACGAAAGATCCAGGATATCCCTCTATCCATATCTTGACATGTTCCGTGAAAAAATGTTAGAACTTGGTGCAGTGGGCGTGTGCGCGAGTGGGGCTGGGCCATCTATTCTTGCCTTTCTGGACGAGCAGTCGGACATTCGATCAATGGAAAAAGCGGCATCTTCCATAATGGGATCATTCAAGCTTAGGTTCAGGATGGTAAGTTCAGGAATATGTGGAGGGGCTAGAGTTGAGTGAACCAGTGAATTACCAGGAAGATCGGCACGACGAGACCGCGGCATCCCTAAACTTCCCAATTTTCCAATCCAGCGCATACGTGATGCCAAAAGGGGAGAAGTACCGATACACCCGGGAAAGCAACCCAACTGTAGAAAACCTTGCGATCAAGATTAGCGCTCTGGAGGGTACTGAAAAAACAACTTGCTTTTCATCAGGCATGGGGGCAGTATTCACCACGCTTTTCACCATTTTGAAACCAGGCTCGACCCTGGTTATACACCGGGACATGTTTTCACGGACATACAGACTCTCAACTGATCTTCTTGGTGCGTGGGGGGTCAAGACTAGGGTGGCTGATCCTGGCACTGACAACCTGCTTGAGGCGATTGAGTCTGGCGCCGATCTGGTTCTTGTCGAAGCGATCACCAACCCGATCCTCAGAGTCAATGACATAGGGAAGATCGCAACGAGAATTCACAGTCAGGGAGGATTACTTGCAGTGGATTCCACTATTGCTACGCCCTATAATCTTAACCCTGCATCATTAGGTGCAGACGTTGTCCTCCACAGTGTGTCCAAATACATATCCGGCAACAATGACGCAATTGGTGGCGCCTGTTCCGGGCAAACGAAATTGATCGACAGGATAGATTCCATGAGGAGAACCACTGGACCATCTATGGACCCTTTCACTGCGTTTCTTGTAAATCAGGGTATAAAGACACTCGATCTTAGGATGAAGAGGATAAACTCGAACGCTGAGCGAATTGCTGAGGCTATCAATCACTTCAAAGGAATCCAGGAGGTTTACTATCCGGGCCTTCCGTCACATCCAGACCATAGGATTGCTAGAGAGATGCTGAAGGGTTACAGTGGAATTGTAACTTTCAAGTCCAGAAACAGCATCGATCTCGTTTCACTGTTTAAGAAGCTCAGAACTATTATTCCTGCAAATACCCTCGGAGGAGTTGGAACAATCATTTCCCATCCTGCCACAATGTCCCACAGGAACCTATCTGCACAGGAAAGAGAGAAACTTGGTATCACGGATACAATGTTCAGGCTTTCCGTGGGAATAGAGGACCCGGATCTGATTCTGAAAGATCTTGAGGTTTTCAATGGTCATTAATCAGTGATTTCCAGAATTGTTATTTATATGTAATAACCATGCATCAGAAAGCAATGGATCTCAGCAGCAAGGAAGTTGCAGTTCTGTCATTCCTGTCAGGAATTCGAGATTATATTGAGGAAGATCAGGTATCTCCAAAGGGACTGGACAGGAAGGAGACATCCAGCGCCATCTCTTGGCTTGAGGCCAAGGGCCTGATCGATGTCATCAGGTCTGAAGAGATTGCTTATGAACTCAGCCAGGAAGGCGCAAGATACCTCAGCGTCGGGTTGCCAGAAGAACAGCTGTATTTGCTGCTTGAAAGTCAGTCAGCAGTGAGCCTCCCTGACCTTACAGCGAAAATGAATGCAACAGATGTAAGGATAGGGCTTGCACAGCTTGCAAAATTCGGTATTAGGCCTTCAGAGGGTATCATTTCTTTCAAGTCAGTCCCACAGTTCCACGAGGAGATGGAACGAAGGAAGTCATTTCTTGAAGCAATCTCCAGGCAAGACTTCAAGGATCTGGACAGCAGCCTGCTTGAGCATTTCAGGAAGCGTGGCGGCCTTCTGGTTGAGAAGAGGAAGACAAGAAGGAAGATGAAGATAAACGAACCGGGACGCGCAGCTCTACAGGAGTCCGGGCAGGGAGACAGGGTTGAAGACCTAACTCCAGAGATCATTGCATCAGGTGCATGGAGAGAGAGGGGGTTCAGGAGCTTTGATCTCACGGCTCCAAGTGAAAAATTCTCAGGAGGCTACTATCACCCCATGACCATCCTTATAAGCAGGGTCAAGGAGATTTTCACCAGCATGGGCTTCTCCGAGATGCCAGGCCATTATATCGAGACTGCCGGTTGGAATATGGATGCCCTCTTCATCCCTCAGGACCACCCTGCAAGGGAAATGCAGGATACCTTCTATGTCACTTCGAAGAAGAAAGTTGAAATGGAGTTTCCAGAAATCATCGGGATATCCAGGAAGGTACACGAGAGGGGGTTCGGAAAATATCCGGGATGGGGATACCGGTTCAATGAGGGCGAGTCCAGAAGGCTCCTTCTGAGGACTCACACTACAGTCAGCACCATAAGGTATCTTTACACCCACCGCGATTCACCGCAGGCCGTATTCTCGGTGGAAAAAGTGTTCCGACATGAGAGCACAGACTGGACACACCTTGCTGAACTGCATCAGATCGAAGGCGCATACTATGGTAAGGATGCAAACCTCTCCACGCTTAAGTCATTGATGAGAAATTTTTACACACAAATGGGCTTTAAAAACATCAAATTTATCCCATCTTATTATCCTTACACTGAACCAAGCATGGATGCGGTTGCCATTGTTAACGGCAAAGCGGTGGAACTTGGTGGATCCGGAATATTCAGGCCAGAGGTAACAAGGCCAATAGGCCTGCGCGAACCGGTGATAGCGTGGGGCATGGGCCTGGAAAGAGTTGCTATGCTGTTCTTCGGTTTACCGGATATCCGGCAACTTTACCGCAGCGACCTGGAGTGGCTAAAGAATTATCCCATTAAGAACTAACGATTAACCGCACGCTTGCCGTTACAGGTAGTACATACTCCATATTTGGTAAGATGAGCACTGCAGACGGGCAGGTTGCAGACCTTGCACCGGCGAATAGCTGGCGACATACAGATATGACACAGTTCAACTACGGTCAATATATAGAGAATAGGTCAAACTATATGAAGAGAAAGTTACAACATTGACAAGTATATAATTAATCTGATACAATATTCGATCGGCCCTTGATAAACCCAGCTCTGTAGCAAATGTTCACCAAGATCTCTGCTGGCCTATTGAAGCGCAGCATTAGGCATAAACACTTTAACCATTTCTGGGATAAAAACGATGGTATGAGGGCAGACATAAACTTCGTCCATGCACCCAGCATTTTTGATTTCAGGAAGAGGAATCTCAAGGAAGGGCCCCTTAGCGACGTAATACCTTCTACCCCCCTTTTCGAGATGTATCCCGTTGGTTTCGTTAGCATGCTGGGATATGCCATTAGGAATGGCTACAGGGCGAGGATTAGTAACATTGCAGTGCTCATGCTGTCGGACAGGAACTTTGATGTGGATCGGTACATAAAAAGTCTCGACTCGGAAATATTCGGAATTGATCTCCACTGGTTACCGCATGTACACGGGGCGTTTAACGTTGCAAGGCTTATTAGGAAATACCACCCGAACAGCAAGATTCTCCTGGGGGGTTTCTCCTCCTCTTACTTTGCTACTGACATAATGGAAAGCAACCAGGACATTGACTTCATCCTTGCAGGAGATTTCGTAGAGAAACAACTCATTAGGCTTCTTGAAGCAAATGAGAGGGGTACCCCTCTGGAAGAGGTTCCAAACCTGGTATTTCGCAAAGAAGGAAGGATAATCACTAATCCCCGCCTAAAGGATCCTGATCCGGGGGACGCCGTATACCTGGACTACAGCGTTTTATTCAAGAACGCTTTCAAGTATCACGATATAAAGGGGCACCTACCATATTACTCCTGGATCCAGAACCCAACAGGCATGACCGTCATCCAACGTGGCTGCCAGCTCAACTGCGGATTCTGCGGCGGATCTAATTTTGCTTACAGGAACAACTACTTCAGTTCTTCTCCAGTACGCAGGGCTCCACAGAGGGTAGCCGAAGAAATGGAAGTCATCAGGGACACCATAAGTTCACCCATTTTCTTAGCGGGGGATGTCCGTATGGCGGGGGAGAAGTACTACACAGAGCTGTTCTCTGAGATCAGGAACAGAGGACTTGATCTTCCTCTCCTAACAGAATATTTCGAACCTCCGACAGAGAGTTATCTTGAAATGCTGTCCAGATACGTCTCAGAATACTCCTGCGAAATATCCCCTGAGTCCTCGAACGAAGCGATCAGGCGAAGGGCGGGAAAACACTACAGCAATGCGGAACTGGAGAAGTCCATTGAAAATGCATCAAGGCTTGGTTCCAAGAAGTTTGATGTATATTATTCCATAGGGCTGCCGGAGCAGACAGTGGACCGTGTACTTGAAGACTGCAGCTATATGGAGAAGATGATGTACAGATTCAGAAATAAGGAAATGGCAGTTCATGGATTCATTGCACCTCTTGCTCCCTTCATAGACCCAGGTTCACTATTCTATGAGAAGTCGGAGCAGTTTGGATACAGAATAAAGGCAAGGAAGATAATGGATTACTACGACCTCCTTGACCGGGGGATCTCATGGGAGGATTTCCTGAATTACGAAACCAAGTGGATGTCCAAGGAGGACATAGTTAGGGCTACCTATCAATCCGGGCTCAGGGAAGCAGAGATAGGAAATAAGCTAGGGTTCATAACAAGCAACGAGAAGAATGAGATACAGACAAATATAATGGGATACATGAATGGTCTACCATATACCCCTAAGGATGACAAGAGCAAGCACCTCACTTACCTCCAGAAAGAAATTGAATGGTCTCACAGGCATAGTCTGACTGCCGTATCGATAACAGTTTTCATCTATCACCAATACGAATTCATCAGGCGTGCCATCATGTCTTCGTGAATTCTAGTTGTTAGCGATAGTAAGGCAATTTCTCTGATCTGCCCGAGAAGTGCTATTTCTCAAGTTCCTTGAGGCACAATATATATATCGCCAATTGGACTAAGCAGAATTGCGCTGCCAGCTAAGAAAGATACAGCTGGTCGTGTCAAATTACAAGGGTGTGTGGATGCTGGTCGGCGATTGTATATCAGTAAAGGAAGTCACGAAGTCCTATGGCAGGACAACTGCCCTGAAAGGACTTTCCTTCAGCATTCCATGCGGAAAGAAATTCGCTCTTCTTGGACCGAACGGAGCAGGCAAGTCAACGACCCTGAAGATTCTTGCTGGGCTCCTAATACCGGATTCGGGCCAGGTGTATGTTGACGGGCACGTTCCCACATCTGCTGAAGCAAAAAGGCTTCTGGGATACCTGCCGGAGGATGCAGCTCCTTATCTTACACTCTCTGTTCGTGAAAACCTGGAATATGTGGGCTCTCTTAGGGGAATAGGGTCAGTATCTGATAAAACTGATCGCCTCCTTGATCTATTGTCTCTCAGGGAACACGAAAAAGATAAAGTAAGCAAGCTTTCAAGAGGAAACCGGCAGAAACTTAGCATTGCACTGGCTATCATTCATGAACCAAAGGTGGTATTGCTGGATGAGCCCCTGAACTACCTTGACATACCGACCCAGGAGATAGTCAATTCTCTCTTCAGCAGGCTCGGGGCGACATTCTTGGTGTCAACGCACATGATGTCCATTGCTGAGAGGCTGACTGATAACGTGATCGTGATTTCCAGGGGTCACCTGGTATGGGAAGGTACCATGGAGTCCCTCAAACATCTGGGAGATCCTTCGGAGAGCATAGAAAGCATAGTTTCGAGGCTGATGACTGTTGCTTAGGCTATTGCTGAAATTCCTTCTGATCACCCGCTTCACCAAACCAATGCTTGTTGGACTAACCCTGCTGCTTGCCTATGCAGTCCTCATGGGTTCATTCTCGGGTTCATCGATTCAGTACCTCAGCTATCTTGCCGTGGGTTTTATCGTGATGTTCCTCCTGGTAATGATCCCGTTCGGTGGAATCGCAATTATGAAATCCGACATGGACTACCTGTTCACTCTCCCGCTCAAGAGGTGGGAACTGGCATTCAGCATGTATGTGATACAGTTCCTTGCGACCGGGGTTGCGTTCGTGTTCACTTTTGGATATGTGCTGCCATACATGACTGGAAACCTGCTAGAGAAAGTTACCATAACCCTCGATATGGCACTCATAGCGATGCTGATAACTGGTTTCGGGGTGGTAGCTTATAGCATGGGGACTCGGTCAAAGGCATTCCTTGCCTTTATTGCATCTCTATGGGCTGCTTCTCCTGTGTTCGGGTTTAATTATTCCTTTACATCTGTCTTCTTCGGGCAGATAGCAATCGGATCCATTCTTGCCATTTCAGTCACAATACCTCTTACAGTAGTTGCCCTGAGGCAGCTGGAGTCCATAGAGCTTGGTTTTACGAAGGTATCTATCCGGGCCTCGAGCGATATTTACAAGAACCAGATTGACTATGGACACCATACTCCCATAGGGTCTATTTATCTTTACAATCTTACCCAGCTCAACCTAACTTCAAGACTTAACATGGGACTTTCCACGAGTTCAAGGTCATCCCGTGTAAGCCTCAGGAAATTGCTTATCCCTATGGCGGTGATTGCAGCAATATATGCTGCCACGGCCAGGAATTTCGGAAACTTTGATGAGGCCAACACAGTGGTGATCATTGCTTCCGTCTACATCTCCATATTTATTCCCACCCTGTTCTCTCAAAGTGTGCTCTCATACGAAAGAGCTTGGCTTGCATTTACGTCTATGCCAGTCTATGTATATTGGAGAAATGTAGCCTTTTCCAAGTTTATACAGATTGAAATCACGATCTTGCCATTTGTACTCGCATCAGCGTATCTTCACTTCAACGGGGTCGCCCAGGCCATAAACACAATTCCGCTTTTCGCCCTGTCAATCCCGTCAGTTACTGTAATCGTGATGTACCTTGCCGGAGTGCTTGTAATGGATCAGGTGAAGGATACGGGAACAATTTCGACCCAGTTTAGCCTGAAGCAGATGCTAATAATGTTGCCTGTCGGTCTTATGCTACTGGTCGCGGCGGTTTCTGTGATATCCCTCCTGGCCAGCATAATATCTGCGGCTGCACTACTCTCAATAATGTCCGGGATAATTCTGAGAAAGGATACCTGGACCGGGCTGGTCTATAAGCTAACAGAGCACGGCTACGTTTAAAGGATAAGAGATCGCAAATTGCAGTATTGGGGGTACTTTTTCTTCAAGTTCCTGATATGCGGACATTCCCATTGACCGAACTGGCCGTCATGCTCGCTCCACTGCTATTAATGGTTCCGACAAACTGCTTTGAACTGAATTGGGAGGCCGAGTAAGCGAAGCCTGTCAGTATAAGATTCCCGTTTACCGTGCAAAAGGGCGGATTGCATCATTGGTAGCAGCCGATTATACCGTCGATTCCACGCTCTCGCTTGTTGTGCTTAAAACTAGGGCGTCAAGTGTAGAGACTGAGAGCCACCAGTCGGCATTTGTCCCATACAGTGTGATATTTTCTACGTTTTAGCCCTGCAGGTTGTATTGCCATTTATGGAGTGGACCAATATGTCGCGTACCGAATCTGGAGGTTTATCTCCATCCCTCAACTACTGACTACCACAGAGACTATGCTTGCTAGAATTTTCAGCTCTAGGCTCTCCTATTATCTTTGCAACAGAAACATACCAGAATATGGTTGCAAAGAATATTGCCGTGAAGGCTACACCTAACCCGCTGACGCCACCATAGATTCTGCCAATGCACGCAAAAACTGCCGCGGCAGACCATATGGGAGCGCTCAGGGCAAGTGCGAGCTTTACGCTTTCCTCCATCCCCTCATCCACATAAAGGTGTAGTATTCCTGGCGCTGGCAACAAAGGGCACACATCCGCTCCAAAGGGTATTTCGTGTGGCCTCCAAGGTCAGGAATACTACAATTAAATCAATTCAACCGATTATAAAAATAAAGTCTCTAATGAATTAGATGGCCTCATAAGGGAGGCCACATGTTTTTCATGGGTAGTACTGGCCAAGCATTTCATGTATGGCGTGGTGTTCCTCCAGGAACTTCAGTATCTCTTCACGCAGCCCCAGGTCCTTGGGCTTAAGCTCATAGGATACAGAGACTATGGGCTTATTGACCTTCAGCATCCCCCTGAGATCCGCAGGTGTCGCAGAAAGTACAATATCTCCGTCTGCCCTGTTTATGGTTTCTTCAAGATCCTCAATTTGCTTGCCGTTGTACCCCATCGCGGGGAGCTCCATCTTCAGGTGCGGATACGCGTCGAATGCCTCAGCAATGCTGCCCACGGCGTATTTTCTTGCCTCTACAATGTCGCTTGCTCCCAGTTCCCTGGCTGCAACTGTTCCCGCCCCAAAACTCATGCCTCCATGAGTAATGGTAGGTCCGTCCTCGACCACCAGGACTCTCTTGCCCCTAACCATTTCTGGGTGATCGACTGATACTATGGACTCTGAATCCAGTATCCGGGCCCTGGGGTTGATTTCCTTGAGGTTCTTCCTGAGTCTGTCGACCTCTTCGTTTGTGGCTGAGTTTACCTTGTTTATCAGAAGGATATCAGCCAGCCTGGCAACAGTCTCTCCAGGATAATACTTCAGTTCATCACCGGCCCTTAGGGGATCGGCGACTGCAACGGTGAGGTCAGGCTTGATGAACGGAGCATCATTATTCCCTCCGTCCCATATGATTATGTCTGCCTCATTCTCCGCTTCTCTGAGTATCCTCTCGTAGTCAACCCCAGAATATACGATTGTCCCCGCACGGATGTGGGGCTCGTAGTCCTCTCTCTCCTCGATCGTTGTCCTGAACGTGTCCAGATCCTCCAGCGAGGTAAATCTCTGGACTGCCTGTTCCTTGAGATTCCCGTATGGCATTGGGTGTCGTATGACTATGGGCTTTCTTCCCGTTTCCTTGATCACCTCTGCGATGTAGCGGGACGTCTGGCTTTTTCCACACCCTGTTCGGACAGCACAAACCGCTATGACTGGCTTCTCGGGCCTTATCATTGTGTGTTCCGGGGAGATCAACCAGAAATCTGCTCCTGCGCTGTTGACTATGCTGGAGTTTGACATCACTTTCTGATAAGGAACATCACTGTAGGCCTGGATGCATACGTCCACATCATACTTGCGTATGAGCCTTGGGAGCATTTCCTCGCTTACTATCTGAATTCCATGGGGGTATAATCTTCCGCTCAGCTCTGGGGGGTATCTTCTGTCTGCAATGTATGGTATTTGTGTAGCGGTGAATGCCACTACCTCATAGGCCTCATTGTCCCTGAAAAGTACATTGAAGTTATGAAAATCCCTGCCAGCTGCGCCCATTATTATGACTCTGGTCCTTGATCCTGCGCCAAACCTAGGCCTAAAGGTTCTCCTTACCCTCTCTTTGATAGTTTCGCCACTAGTTATTTCTGCCATAAAAATCAATTTTTGTAAGGATAATAAACTAATGACCGAACGTAGCAGACATTGGAATTCTCCCGGATCTTGACATTAATTGTTATATGATACGGGAGATGAAAACTGAAAGCATTGGCTCCACGGTTCAATATCGATTGGGCAGATTGCCTATAAATTTCTTTGCCTGCAGCCTTTCCTTACAAAATTGCAAGAGAGATCGTGAAATATGTAAGAAATGTAAAACAGCAACCAACACCAGTGATTCATGAAGGGAAAAGTGCTGGGTCACCCGTTGCGGCATTCCGTAAATACGCATGTATAACCTGTGATAGTAGGAAAAATATGTCCATGAGAATTGAAATAATAAAAAAGAGAATTAATTTAAATCCTTGGACCACGGGAAAAATTGGATAAAAGGCTCCAGGTTAACTCAGGAGCCAGCCCCCATCTACAACAACAAGCGATCCAGTCATGTAATCGGAGGCAGGCGATGCGAGAAAGACTGCCACCTTTGCAATGTCATCGGGTACTCCCATTCTTCCCAATGGAATTTTGCTAACAAAAGCCTGCATCATCTGCTTCAGCGCCTCTTCAGTCATTCCCGGCCCAAGAGGAACGGATGTACCTTCAGTGGAAATCCCCCCAGGTGCAATCACGTTGGCGTTAATTCCATACTTTGCGACTTCGAGAGCAAAGTTCTTTGTGAACATGAGCACGCCGCCTTTTGATGAATCATAGGCGGCAAGGCCAATTGCAGAAGGATGTATGCTATCTATTGACCCTATGTTCACGATCTTCCCCTTGGTCTTCTGGGAGATCATCTGTTTTGCAGCTGCCTTGCAAGCAAATGCTAGTGCCTTGAGATTAAGCCTGTAAACCTTGTCAAATAGATCCTCTGGCATTTCAAGCATTGGTACTGAGGGGTAAATCCCTGCATTATTCACCAGGATATCAATCCCTCCAAACTTCTTGACCATCTCTGCCACCATTCTATCTGGAGCTCCTTCAGTAAGAAGGTCTACGGCGAAAACAGCGACTCTTTCTTTTGTGTCTTGAGGCAGGGACTTTACGTAATCAATTGCCTTTTCTGTTGCCTTGTCGGCTATCATGACTTTAGCTCCAGCTTCCACAAATCTCTTCACAATTCCCATGCCTATTCCCATTGAGCCACCTGTGACCAAGGCTCTCTTTCCCTGCAGAGAAAACGGACCAAAATCCTGCATTTTAATCCCCGTTTATTTCAGTTATTCCGGGTACTTAAGAAATAGACCTTACGCGAAACAAGCGTAAATTCCTTGGGATTTCGATGGACCTACTCTGTAGGCGTCATGGTTATTCAACGCAGTGAAACTGGTTGAACTGGGGAAGGATCCGGTTCCACTGTCACAGCTGTTCCATAAGCCAGAACCTCGGTGGTTGCAGTGCCAATCTCAGAGGTATCAAAGCCCAATGATAGAACGGCATTCGCTCCAAGGCTTTTCGCATGATCAGCTAGCCTTTCCATCGCCTGGTGCCTGACCTGTTCAAGAAGCCTTGTATATATCTTGATCTCGCCTCCTGCCCAACTCCTGAAAAAAGCGGCAATATTCTGTCCCAATCCCCTCGATCTTACTACAAGCCCAAAGGTCGCACCAAGTACTTTGGTAACTCTATATCCGGTGATATAAGGAGTGGAGACGAGGATGATGTCCGACCGCGGAGTGAATAAAGACATATCCTCCTGTACGGAGTTTGTACTGGATTCTGTTTCGGTTTTCCAGTCTGGGCACATGAACGATCATGTCCTTCTAGTTAAACAAATCTTGCGATATAGGACATGCCCAATTGACAGATTTGGGTAATTGTCCAAGGGCATCTCAGACCAGTTAACGTAAATACAACGATGCAATAAGCCCTTGGAAATAAACATAGAGAACCATAGAGCTTTCTTAGTTTTAGATACAAGAGTGTAAAAATGAATAGTTTCGAGAATTTTGGATTAAGAAGTGAAATTTTAAAATCGCTTAATGAGATGAATTTTGTCAGCCCAACAGAAGTTCAGGAAAAAGCTATACCTTTGGCAATGAAGGGAAGTGACCTGATTGTAAGGTCAAAAACCGGTACTGGAAAGACGGGGGCATTCCTGATACCAATCCTGCAGGGAATGGGATCAGGTGACAGAATGGCTACGCTTGTCGTACTCCCGACCAGGGAACTTGCATTGCAGGTTTTCAGAGTCTCGCAGGAGATGGCCAAACATACTGGAATCAGAAGTGTTGTGGTTTATGGCGGGGCAAGTATAGACAGGCAGATCAGGGAGTTGAGGAGAAATCCCGGCATCGTTATAGGAACTCCTGGAAGAATCCTGGATTTGATGAAGAGGGGTGAACTGGATCTATCTGGGGTTAAATTCGTGGTACTCGATGAGGCAGACGTAATGCTTGATCTTGGATTTATCGATGATATAGAATATATTCTTTCCAAGACTCCAAAACATAAGCAGTCAATGCTGTTTTCAGCCACAGTTCCTGAGCAGATCCTAAAACTGGCAAGGAGATTTATGGGTTCTCCACAATTTCTCAAGATAGGGGCTGAGGAACAGATGACGGTAAACACCATTTCACACAGTTATGCAGTTTCCACCGGTCCCAGAAAAGTGCCGGCCTTGCTTGCCTATATAAATGAATACAACCCAAAGAAGTCAATTATTTTCGCAGAGACGAAAAGGGGGGCAGACCGACTCTGCAAGGTGCTGTCGTCCCAGGGATACAGTGCGACAGCTATCCACGGCGACCTGTCACAGGCACAGCGTGAAAAATCACTTTCCGAATTCAGGAACGGAACCCAGTTTCTGATTGCAACAAATGTCGCGGCGAGGGGGCTTGACATCATGGATGTCTCAGACGTGATAAATTTCGACCTTCCAGGCGAGCCGTTTGTCTATGTCCACAGGGTAGGAAGATCCGCCAGGATGGGAAATTACGGAAATGCCTTCACAATCGTTGATGAGAATGAACTGGATGACATATCTACGATTGAGCGGGTAACCAAGATACGCATGATGAGGATAGAATTGAACCAGGAGCCCTACCTGGATGTTGGAAGGAACGT
Source organism: Thermoplasmata archaeon (assembly GCA_021817735.1). Classification (GTDB taxonomy): domain Archaea; phylum Thermoplasmatota; class Thermoplasmata; order Thermoplasmatales; family Thermoplasmataceae; genus JAKAFX01. The sequence continues at coordinate 30,054 of JAKAFX010000010.1, forward strand.
TGGATACTTCAACGATTCAAGAAAGAACGGGAGGCAAACCAATAACAATAGATTCCCAAACAGGTCTTCAAGCAGAAAACCTCCCCGGAGAGGCGATGGCAGGTACAACGGTGGCAGAAGGTCCGGCAACGGTAACAAACCCTCTTGGTAGGACTATCTTTTATCATTCAGTCTGAGCATGTTCAACTTATCTTGCCGAGCTATCCAAAACTAATCTGTGATTCGATCGATCCGCCTCTCAACAGAACATACAATGCGAGATTGTACTCGAAGGATCTGCGGCAAACCTTGGATCAAAACCTATGGTGTCAGTCTCCCTGCGTAATAACCACATTTTCTGCCATCTTTCATGATTGATCTGCTCTTGACTGATTTCTTCTTGAAACCATGCTTTTCAACGAGCTCCTGGAAAGAATTCATGTCTCCAGAATCTCCAAAAAACCGGGATTCTGCCTTCTGGATTCAAATAAGCTCTTGCCCTTTCAAAAAATCAACTCATGGTCACGAAATTCTCATCTGCTACGGCCCTCTCTTTAAAGTCTTTCGGAGAAAACCACCTGAACGATGGGTAAAAATTATTGGGTCAAATTTTTCACTTATATTTTGAAACAAACCACTTCGCAGAAATTCAATTCGATCTGCAATTTGATTCCTGTAGGTATTCTTCTTACCAGCTTCGATTGCAAATGGGTTCATATCGACGGCAAGAACGCTTGTAGATCTGGAAGCAGCCAGTATTGCATTTATGGCCCATCCAGTCCCCATGTCAAGTACTCGTTCTCCTTCCCTTACATCTTCTATAATGCTCCTTCTGAGCAATTGGGGACGTCCATTTGGGCTTGATGGGTCTGTCCGGATTTGAACCGGAGTTTCCGGCTCCCGAAGCCGGAAGGATGCCAGGCTACCCCACAGACCCAAGCCAGTGGAAAATGCCACGATGGATATGAACCTTCATTCCATGTGTCTTAGAGTCCAGTTGCTGCCAAAGCGTACCATACAAGTGAATATGCATCAGTTGCTTTGTATATCGGTGGTGTCACCCAATTCAATTACCTTCTTCAGGTTCACCTTGTATCCAATATATCCGATCATTATCACCGAGAATACAACCAGGAAAAAGGGAATGCCAATGACGTCAAGGTTATGGACCTGAATCCCAGTACTGAATCCATAGTTCATTATCTCTGGGAATATTATTGCGGCTATTCCTGCAACAACGAAAGCTAACCCACCATAAGTAAGCACATATGAGCTTATTCCTCTCGCCAAAATCATTATCCCGTTCAATGTGAGCTTCTTTACTTTTGTAAGCCACACTCCAAACAGGGTTCCTGAAAGAACCTGCATTGTCATCGTGCCGAGGCCGAATAGAAGCCCTGGCATGAACCCAAAGTAAATCGGCATCGCGGGAGCAAGGACAAAGTATATGATGAGGGCGAACGCTCCAAAACCAAATCCAGCAATTAGCCCATGCACAAAGGCAAGCTTCATTGGAATCGGCTTGTATCCTCCGTCCGATTCCACAAGAACTGGGTTTGCTATATGCTGATCCTCCTTTTCTTCCTTCTCTGAGTCGTGTTTATGTACCTTGAAAATACGGTAAAGACCATGCTCGAAAAGGTGGAAGTGCGGGTACTTCAGCCTTCTGCTGATATAGAGTCCTGAGAGGGCCATCACCAGCCCGACTACTACATAAATTATCCCATTGAAAATCGGGTAGAGCAGAAATCCTGCCAGTGCGAAGGCAGCCAGCTCAGAGAGAAGTGCCCTCTGGACAGTGAATCCAGACGAGAATATGAGCCCTGCTTTTGCTCCTCCCTTGACAGAATAACTTCCTACTGAGTACGAAAAAGTAATTGGCCATGTATGTTCATCCGGCGTGATCCCATGCACAACTCCAAGAAGGTAAGAAATCAGAAAGGTGAGGTACAGCCCCTCGTAACTAGGGTTCCAGAGGTTGATCATCCTGCTCAGTCTCCTCTTATTGGCCTGCCATGAGGACATGATTTGGGCTTACCCAGACTCGTGAACAACTTTGAGACAGTTTCCTGTTCTAGAATATAGTCTATCTTGCTGGCTTCTTCGCAGCATTCAGTCTCAGAGATCCCATTTCGGTAAAAGATTGACTCTATGACTCGATGACTTTCAAGGAGGTCCTGGTAGGTCTGCTGGCCACGGGCAGTGAGGGTGACCATGCCTTCCTGGCGTCTTATGAGTCCCTTCTGGCTCAGTCTTTCAAGAATATTGAGTACAGTGGGCGAACTCACTTTTAGTTTCCTGGAGAGATTCACGAGCCTGTCCGGGAAACCATTCTTTATGTCTTCTCCGATAATTAGTATGCAGTCTCTTTCCCTTCTGGTAATCGATAGTGTCCTACTCACGATGTTAGTATTATACTAACATATTTAACCATTTACTTTGGCCATGGGCTTTGAATAAGTCAAAAATACAACATGAATTGGTAATAGACAGTATGATAGCCCCGTGAAAATCAAGCAGTGGGAACATGAAGGAAAACGATGTATCCTTAGTAGTGTGTTATTCAGAAAAAAGTATCCTCGGGCTCAAAAAATTATATCA
>JAKAFX010000061.1 GCA_021817735.1 Thermoplasmata archaeon
CTGGTATCCTTCACGCCCTGCGAGATTCATCAATATAATGGCTGCAATGGCTCCAATTGATCCCAGTGCGAGCGAAACAAAAAGTTCCTGGAACCTGACTTCGTAGTCACTCTCCCCTCCAACGTAGTATCTCACTACGATGAAGACCAGTGATGCCATGAGGGCTCCAAGAAGCAGCGTGTCCACGGACCCTGAAATGCTGTTGAGCGGAAAAGGGACACTTATCGCAGTTCCAAGAACGTTAATCGGTGATAACCCACCGTGGAACAACAACCCATAGATTGCAAAACCCTCCAGGATATCGGAAACATAGAATGACAGCAAGAAAGGAGTCATCGGAGGAAAGCCGATTGCAGTCATCTGCGTGGATATTGCAGACGAGATATCCGGATAGTACTGGTACTTGGTCACCAGCGTAGCGGCTATGTATTCTAGCAGTAGCGCAAATGTGCCGATCATCGCACCAACAGCCTGGTTAGGTCTCTTTGCCAGGCTGCCCTCCACTATTGCAATTAAGGCTATGTCCATCTCAAGAGTGAAGAAAGATACACTATCCAGGGGAAAATAGATCAGGGACAGTAATGGTATCCCTGAAAGCCAGCCATACAAGTTAAGCAGAGTGGCCAGGATGAGAAGAAGCAAGATGATTCCCACAATGTTGTATAGATACTGGGCTGCGTATTTAGGAAGGAGCCTCTTGAAAACCGGCAATACCGCGAGAGGGACGAAGATATAGTAATCAATGGATGTATAAGCAAATGGCAGGATGTAGAAAAACGCTGAAAGTGAAGGGAGCATTATGCCAATGTTGAGGAAATACCATTGATCCCAGTCAAGACCCAAATTTTCACCTCACTATCTTTCCGTACTGATATTCTGCCATGATCCTGCGCAAGAGGTCATCTTCAGAACTGACGTACGAGTAAAGACCCAACCTATTGAGAATGGAAGAAATTGCCTTAAGTTCAGCTTTCTTCCTAAGGATGGCACTCTTCTTGAGCAGTGTGCTGGAACTGCTTCCCGATGAGAGATCAATGAAGGCTGATGGTTCAAGGAGGAATACAGTAAGCCTGCTGCCAAGAGTAATCAATGATGCATGAGGCATTTCCAGTTTCTCCGAGTATGCCAGTGGCGTTATGAGTACCACAAGCGTGGTCTTCTTTACCATTTCTGAGATCCTGTGGACTGCCCTGAAGATATCGAAGTTCCCTGCAGGGTTAATTTCGGCGACAAGGTTCTCCAACTTCCTGATTGATTCATCTGATCTGGTTGCCTTGAGGAAATAATCCTTCTCCCCGTTGAAAACGATAAACCCTACACCATCATGATTCTTTAGGACAGAATAACCGGCATTAATGACATCTATGACGATCCTGTCAAACATTCTTACAGGGCCAAATCCTACGTTTACCCCGTATGAGTAGTCAAATGCCAGGTAGACATCCAGCTGGCGCTCTTCTTCCATCTGCTTGATATGAAGATCTTCTCCATCGCTTACACCATATCGAGACCATGCAACGTACCTGAAGTCGTCAGAAATCGTGTATGGCCTGATTCCAAAAAAGTTGTATCCCTGGCCAATGTTTCTTGAACGGTGTATTCCAGAAGTGAATCTAATGTTACTGATAAGGTCACTCCTTAGACCGCGTAGTTCGGAAAGAGACGGGGAGACTTTCACTTCATCCGCTCTTTCTATGACCAGTTGGGCAATACAGAGTTTCATGGCATCCTCGGAATATATAACCACAGGACCCACCAGATATTTTCCAATTGCGCCAGATGTTAACCTGTAATTCACAGTTCTGGCTTCTCCGGGCTTCATCACAAGATAGCCTTCTGAGTCTCCGGAGATTGTGAAAACGTCGGACAGTGTGTCATAGTAATGAAAAGCGAGTACCCTATTCGAGTCGTTTTTTATTGTGAGCTGTACTGGAAATCCTCTGCCTTTCATCTGGTATTTATTCTCCATCTTCCTCTGGATTGATATATATTCGAGGTTACCTGCTCTGGAAAGGTTGAAGATAATGATGTCAGAACATATGCTTATAAGAAAAACAAGACTAAAGACAATATAGTACTCGAGACCGAGAAACATCGACTCCAATAGGGCAAGGACAGAAAGGGCCAGCAGAGCATAACCAGATTTCTTTATCATCTAGGGGTCCTTACTTTGGAAACTGATTCCTCTATTATTCTCTCGATGGCCTTGTTCACCTGAGAGCCTGCCTCAATGATCGCTTCCGAATTCATGATAAGACGGTGATTGAGCATCTCATTGGTGATGAACTTCACGTCCTCAGGGATCACGTAACCTCTCCCGTTAACCAGCGCATTAGCCTTTGCAGCCTTCAGCATCTTTGCTGTAGTTCTTGGGCTGGCTCCAAGATAGATCTTCCGATTCTCTCTGGTTTCCCTGATTATCTCGACCATATACTCCATGATCTCGCTGGAAACATGGACCTGCGAAACCATTTCCCTTATTTTCAGTATGCTGTCAGCCTCCAGTGGCTCTACGCTACCAGTAGACGGGGACTCAACAGACCTGAGGATGCTAAGCTCCTGCTCCCTGTCAGGGTAAGTGAGAAAATACCTGAAGAGGAACCTGTCCATTAGTGCCTCGGCAAGCGGAAATGTCCCCTCCTGCTCTATTGGGTTCTGTGTAGCAATAACAAAGAACGGTACAGGAAGCTTTTCAGTGGTTCCCCCCGCAGAAACCTGCTTTTCCTCCATTCCTTCAAGCAGTGCCGATTGGACCTTTGGAGGGGTCCTATTCAATTCATCGGCCAGTAGTACGTTTGTAAATATCGGCCCCTGCCTGAACTCCATTTTCCTTGTCTCTAGGTTGAAGTATATGCTTCCTGTTATGTCCGAAGGGAGCATATCTGGCGTAAACTGTATTCGCTTGAACGTAATTCCAAGTAGCTTTGCAAACTCTGCTGCGAGCATAGTCTTTGCCAGACCGGGGACCCCTTCAATGAGGACGTGGTTATCAGAAAACAGTGCAACGAACATGAATCTGCTGACCCTTTCAGAACCTATGACCTTTGCAGACAGTATCTTCTGTATATCGTTTACCTTCTTTCTTATATTAATCAATTCTTCTTGATTCAACAACCTGATCTCACCTCAACTGATCCTCTGTTTCTATCACGGACAGTCGCATTTTCTTGAGGTCCGAGTATAGCGAAACAATCTCATCAAAGACCTCCTTCTGAAGCTTCTTACCCCTTTGGCTCCTCTTCGGGCGTTGTGAAAGTGCCCATTTATCATATCGGAAATAGTCTCTCTTGAGGAGTTTTAGCTTTCTTGAGTATTCCTTGAATCTTTCTAGGTCGTGCTCAAAACTACGAAGATAGAATTCCATGTCATTTTGCTCGATCCTCTTAAGCTCAGAGTTAAACCTGTCATTTGGAGTTACAAATGGCTCCCGTTTCTGCTGCAGGGTTGGCGGGGAGTCCGTCACTGTCTTCTTCGAGCTGTGCCTGAAAGACATGGTAATGACAAGCAGTACTACCACAGGAACCAGAAATCGCAGGTCTACAAGTGGGTTCTCTAGAATGCCCTGAAGGATAACCGTGAAAGTACCGGTTATCGCCGATATGCCAGATGAAAGAAAAACAATCAAGTTTCCACTCCCGGAAAATAGAGCTTTACGATATCCATGTAATTGTAAATGTCGGAGAGTTTCTCCATCACCGTTTCAGCATCCGGGACAAAATTGTCTGAGAACCGTGTTTTTTCATAGAAATCAAGATAGAAGAATGTAAGTTTCCGAAGAGTATTGAACTGGTTGATCTTGTAATCATTAATGACAGGAGGATCGTTGACCTTTTCCAGAATCGCAAAGTTATCAGTAAAACCAGCCTCGGTGATGTTCACTCCAAATGATTTGAAGGATCTAATTATGAACTGCCTATTGGTGTCGCTCTCCTGGCTGCTTACTCCATAGAACCGGATATAGTCGTTCTTGGCAGCATTGAAAAGCACAACTACTGCTTCCCTAACTTTCCCATCTCCGACAAGCCTCTTTGCCTCAATAACCGGAGGGATATCTCCTATGGTCTTGACGCTGATGACTGTTCTGGACGTTACCTCTCCGTTCCTTTTCCCGAATCCAAAGATTCTTCCGAAAAAGCTCCTGTTTGTTGCACTCATAGGATTCTCCTCAAGTTCTGAGGCTCACAGAATAGTAGAATATATTAATTACGCTTAACGAAGGGAAGGCACTACTGGTGATTTCCACCGTGACGCCTCCGGATAATTTGATTGGCGAGAATGAGAAATAGGCTGTAGAGGAGCCCTCAGGATAAACAGCAATTTTCTGGGCTATGCCGTTAACCGACACTGCTTGAAGATCCTGAAAGCTTAGTGAATCGTTTCCAGCGAAGAGATATACCAAAGGCAGCGTGCCGGCATAGGTGAAGATAAACGAACCGGGTTGACTTGAAGATGGTGACGCGCTGATGAAATCCAGTTGTGTTGTCTGATTGCTCAGGTTATAATAATCAGTGGATTGTGGAGTGGACTTGCTCAGAGTAATTACAGTGGAATTGGTGTAGCTGCTGTAGCCAGAAAAGTAATAGTATAGATTAAAAGAGCCTTGGTATAGATAGTCTACAACGGCCCCTGAGCCCGCAGTCTTGTTATTCCATATGTTTGTAGATCCAGCCTTTATATTGACCCCCCAAGGAGTAACAGTGTTATAGTTAACAATGAGCAGGTATGGAATTGCCAGCCATGTATACTTCACCTGCCCCCCTTTGATGATTACTGAAGTGCTATTGTTAACGTATTCAGCGTTGATATACGATAGATTATAGGTACCATCCGGAACCATAGCTGAGAAGTTGGTCCCCGCAAGTGACTGGTTCACATAAAAGAAGATGGTAAGCAGCGAGTTCGTAATATTGAGGGATTGAACCGGCACCGACTCATTGGAAATCCCATGAGTCTGGTTATATGAATTAGCTATTATGACTGACAGCCTGTAATCTGAACGTTGCTGAAGTGAGATGGTCAAAAGCTGGTTAGAAAGAATTTGAGCATATACCGGTATGGAGTAGTAATTCAAAGATTCCAGGAGGAATTCATACTTGCCAGCATTATATATCTTAAGAACAGAAACCCCAGATTGGTTGGTCTGGTTGATAACTCTGTACTGGACTCCATTAATGCTTGCATAAAGCTCATACTGAATGTTTGACGCAGGTTTGCCTGAAATTGAGAGGTTCAAGAGAATTGAAATTGGGCTGACGAAGAAAGTGCTACCATCGTTTATGATTGACCCGGGAGAGCCTGTACCAGTTGCTGGAACTGAAGGGATCCCTGTTCCATTTGAAACATTCCATCTTGACATGCCCTGGCCAATGAACCGCGCAGGATTTAGGAAAACGTTTATAACAGAATTAGCAGCCGAAGGGAATATCGCGGTGGAAAGATTTTCCGTGAAACCTGGCCCTGTGACGTTGAGATTATAATGCCCTGGATAATCCTGTGTGTAATAGGAACCTGAAGTTCCGCCGCCCACTTGGACATTTATGGATGGGATATTGCCTCCAAAGATTGAGAAGGTGGCATTCTGTACTGCCAGATTATCCACCCGATTGATAATGCTTCCAGATAGCCCCCCTAAAAGTGTTGGGATAATTTTTAGCGTCACATTCTTGTACACGTATTTAGTTGTCAGGTGGAATGAAAGGCATCCCGTCTTGTAGATCGGGGATGAGAATGAAATATTATAGTACCCTGCATATTCAAGCCTGAATCCATACATTCCGAATGAGTTGGTCCGGATTTTGGACTGGTAAATGCTCCCGTTCACTTTTATTCCCACAGTGAAATTCTGGTCTGCAACTGGCATGCCGTTCCAACCGAAGACATACCCAGTGGAAGTCCCATTTACGACGTTGGAATAATTCAAGCTTGAGCTGTTTGTCGGAGATGATGCCGTGCCGTTTAGAGTCCCATTAAAAAATGGGTCGAGAGGAAGAAGTAGTATGGTTAGATTATAAATATTAGATGTACTGACTTGCACGCTAGTTACGTTTTTTTGAAACCCTGCGTGTGTGGTGACTAGCACATTGGAACCTGTTTTTGCTCCGACGGAGAAACTCCCGTTAGTGGATTTTGAATATACAGAGGCAGAAGTCAATCCATCAGTCACGATTGCACTGGGGACAGGGTAATCCCCCAATGTGACAACTTTACCATTGATGCTATAAGGATAGTTGTTTTGATTCAACGTAAGGTTGAGCATCCCAGGATATTTACCCTGAAGAACCAGATTGTTTGGCGAAGGGACATTGGTGTACCCAGTAGCAAAATCAGCTATCTGGTACGTATCGTTATAGAGATTTATCCTATAGAAGCCGTTTGAATTACTCGTGGTGGCATTTGATGCCATTGTACCATTGAAAAATAGCTGAACACCTGGGATGGCCGAACCGTTTGTGGAAATAGTATATCCACTTACGGTGTGAAACTCGGATACGTTAAAGGTCAGATTTTGCCATACAGTATTTCCGGTAAGGCTGAACATTATTGGTTCCCTGTGGTATTGCCTAGGCTTGATAAGAATGTGGCCCGATCCAAATTTTGTTGTATGGAACTGGTAGAAACCAAGAGTACTAGTAGTCAGGTACACCGCAACCGGATATTCTGCAACATACAGGTCCACATCTGCCAAAGGCGACCCATTCATTCCATAAATATATCCCTCCACCGTACTGTTAGTGTTCCCAGAAGAGACCGAAAAATTGAAGTTAGTTATGTTAGCACAAGTTCTCCCCAAGTTCCAGATATCAACTGTTTGATTCTGGAAAAAAGTAAGTTTGGGAGGAGTAACCTTTGGAGGAGGAGGCGGATTATTGATGCTCAGTGCTTGACCAGAAGGATAATAAGGATGAAAGAAAAAGAAAGTGGCACTCATGAGAACCACTCCCACGACCGCTATGGCGATTACTTTCTTCTGCAATGCAATACCAGTATGGGTATATATTTATACCTTTTGGAGCAGAATTAGGTCAGGGCATTGGAGCGAACAGGCAAGCTCACTTGGCGATATGGCACATAATCTTAGTGGAACGTTACATTCATCTGACTTTCACTGCGATGCCCTTTTTTAGTGTTTTCATCGCTTGTATCGGCATCTTTGCTACCCCCACGCCCCGTACAGAGTCCTTGAAGGCAATCACCACTTCGTCTTCTGGCCTGATATCATCAGACACGTTGGTTATTCCAACTGGGTAGACGTTGGCAGTAGGCTTGAAAT
>JAKAFX010000062.1 GCA_021817735.1 Thermoplasmata archaeon
AAGCGCTCAATGCTCTTGATGAGGGGGTCTGGAAAGGGATAAGGGTGGCCTTGGAGCAGGCCGCCAAGGATGAAAACATTAGGACTGTTTTCCTTACCGGCTCGGGAAGGGCTTTCAGCGCAGGGGACGACATAAGGATGATGGGCGCATGGAAGGGCCCTGACGACGCCGGTCGGTGGATGGTTGAATTTGCAAGGCCGCTTATAGACCTGCTTAAACACTATTCGAAGCCGGTTGTGATGCTGGTTAACGGCATTGCCTATGGGGGAGGATGTGAACTAACAATGCTGGCGGATATTGTGGTTGCTGCGGAAAATGCAGTTTTTGCCATGCCGGAGGCTTTAATCGGGGCAGTCCCTCCAATAGGCTCAACCTATGGGTTGCTGTGGAACCGGAGGCTGGCAAAGTACCTTTACACGGGAGATTATTTCACTGCAGAAGAGGCAAAGGCGCTCGGCCTAGTTGACATTGTTGTGCCTGGAGATCAACTTTGGGTTGTAATGAAGGAAATTGCCCGAAAAATCTCAAGGAGTGCTCCCACCTCTGCAAGAGAGATCAAGAGGCTGGCTAATTCAGGAATTGCTGCATTAGAGCATCTTGGAAGAGAGGGAGAAAACTCCCTTGTTAATCTTTCTTCCTCCCATGATTTCCATAAGGGTATGAGGGAGTTCCTCAGCAAGAGCAAGCCATGAATCTTCCCCAGCTGGCGGCACGAAAGAGTTGATGCCCTCACAATCCTGTATTAGCGTCGCCTATCCTCAGCGGTATATTACGATTGGTGCAAAGCGCCCACAATGAATTATTCAGTGCACTGATGATCAGCCGTATATAGAATGACCCATCCGCGAATGTTTGGTCAATCAGTCCGGCAAGAACAATGATTCGGGATCCATGCACGGAGCTGAAGTCCAGCGCGGCCATATGCATTCCCAGGCCTTTATTCTTGATTGGACTGATCTTAACCGCTGGATCGCGGACAGATTATAACTTGTGGAATTCCTGCCGAGTGCTTATACGTCTCCGGCTTTAAACGGGAAAACTGCGGAACTGTTGGGAACCGTCAAATGTTATATATGGAACTAATATGCCCTGTATCAGTATCAAAGTGATCCAATGAGCGCAGAACTTCAGTTGATGTCAGAGGAAGAATACCAGAAATCAGGAATTCATATCGGTACCCAGGTCAAGTCAAAGGACATGGAGAAGTATATCTTCAAGATAAGGAACGACGGACTTTACATACTTGATCTCAAGAAAACCAACGAAACTCTGATCACTGCAGGGAAGATGCTCGCAAGGTTCGATCCTGGAAGAATTCTCGTTGTGGCCCAGAGACAGTACGCATTCAGGCCGGTTTCAAAATTCTCTGAAGTTGTTGGTGCCAAAGGAATAGCAGGCAGGTTCGTTCCCGGCACGCTTACCAACCCGCAGCTCAGCACTTACATAGAGTCGGATGTCATAGTCATAACCGACCCTCTTGCAGATACCCAGGCAATGAATGAAGCAATCAAGATTGGGCTCCCGGTCATTGCACTGTGTGATGCAAATAACAGAACTGCATTCGTCGATCTCGTTGTTCCGACCAACAACAAAGGCAGGAGATCGCTTGCGGTAATTTACTGGATACTTGCCAGGGAAGTCCTCAAGAACCGTGGAACAATAAAGAATTACGATGAGTTCAAGTACTCGATAGAGGACTTTGAGGCTCAAGTCTAACCGTGAAAATGGAACTCGAAGACCGTTTTCTGGAACTCAATGGGACCAGGGTTCATTGTGTGTCAGGAGGTGAACGTGTTCATGGAACAGTCCTTCTCCTGCATGGAATGAGTTTTTCGTCATCCAACTGGGTTGACCTGAAAGCCCACGAGAAATTCTCCTCTTATGGCTACGGCACCGTGGCGGTAGATTATCCTGGATTCGGCAAGTCAGAACCGTCTGCTGTTTTCAACCCTGCTTCCAACCCAGATGCTTACAGTGAATTTGTCAGCAGGATCATTTCCACTCTTGGGCTTGACAGGGTCATAATAGTCGGCCCATCAATGGGGGGTGGCATAGCCCTGGCTGCCCTGATCAACAATATCCCGGGCATAATGGCAGGAATACTTATCGCTCCTGCATATGGAAGCATTGAAAACAGGCTCAGCCGTATAGAGGTGCCGGTACTGATCATCTGGGGTAAGAATGATAATGTGATTCCACTTTCAAGGGGTTGGAAACTCCATGACCTCATTGCAGGCTCAAAGCTAGTTGCTGTGGAAAACGCAGGACACGCGGTATATCTGGACAAGCCTGACCGTTTCTTCTCAATTGTGAGGGATTTCCTTGAAAGTACACGATAAGTCCTCGAGAATTGACCTTCAGGTCAGGTACAGGGATCTGGACAGTCTTGGACACGTGAACAATGCTGTATATCTCTCATATTTTGAGATGGGCAGGATAAATTTTATCATAGACATGGATCTGGACTTCAACCCTGAATCGGTAAACTTTGTGCTTGCCCATGCTTCCATAGACTTCAGGAAATCCATTACCCTTTTTGACAGCCTGGCACAGGAAACCTGGATTCATAAGGTTGGAAGAACCAGTGTTACCTTCAGGCACAGGATAGTGTCGCCAGTTGACGGTACTGAGTTCTGCACTGGAGAAACCGTAGCAGTGTGGCTTGGCCCTGATGGCAGAAAGGCAGAACTACCTAGAGTCTTCAGGGAGCTCGCTCACGAATCATCCTGAGCAGTTTTTCCGTTGAAGTCCCTGACCCTTTCCACCTGAATGTAATGTAGGGAGTTGCCTGAGAGTCCGGCAAAGATCATTTTCTTCCTGACCGCGTGCGCAACCCTGACCGCTCTGCTTATCTTGAACCATTCTTCGGTTTCAAACACTGACAGGAGCAATTCTGCGTGGTCTTCGATGCTCCTGAGATAAGCGCGAAAGTTTGAGCCGTACTTGAAACCGGTCTTCACTATGCATCCCCTGGATATCATGTCCAGAAACACTCTGTCAGTGAGCTCCCTTTGTTCCAGAAGGTCATGGGCAGCATCTGGGATGCGTTGAACCAATCCTGATAGCGCCCTTATTTCAGTAGGCGTGAGGACTTTTGCGTCGCCCATCTCTTCACCGAACCATTCTGGAACAGAATCTGATGGGACTATGTACCTGTCTCCTGCCACCATGAAATCGAGGGACTCCGGCCATCTGTCTTTTCTCTGTCCTGCTGGCTCGTATTTAGTCACCTGGTATATCGTCATGTCATTCTGCTCATCCACGACCGCGTAAATGCATGGGGCCTTGCTGAAAACGTCAGTAAAGCTGTCTGCCATGGACTCCATCCTCACTATCAGGGGACCCCGGGAGATTCCTTCTCCCTTGTGCCTGAAGTACATTGCGTCCGGCTCAACAACCACCTGAAAACCGGAAGCTTTCAGATTTTCGAAAACCCTGTACCGGTAGAGATTCTCCTCGCTGCCAAGGATAACAGGCAACAGCCTGAACATCCCATTGAGTGACTTGTCTTCAGGGATTATCCTTTTCCTGCTGAAAAGATACAGCGCCTCGAGAGGCTTGAGGATCAGGGTCTCCCCGGAGACCTTCCCCACCGAATACTTGCCGTGCAGGTACGTGGCCGACTTGCCGCCGCTGATGCTGAATGGAAGCTTGCCGCAAATGGCCCTATGCATTTTTTTCCTTCTTGCTTAGGAATTTATCCAGCAGGTTAGAGGTCAGGGACTCCATGAGTTCACTTACCCCATCTCCAGTCTTTGCGCTAACGAGGAAGTACCGTACATCATCCCGCTTGCTTATTTCGTCAAGTTCCCTCGTCCAGTAGGCTGCCTCGTACTTCCTGTCAAGCTTCGTGGCGACCAGGAACACGAGGGACTTGGAGTTGAACTTCTTAATGATCTTGAAAGTGGAATCTGCGGATCTGAGGCTTCCCGCGTCGGTCAGGTCGGAAACGACAAGGATAGCGTTTGAGCCCATGATCAGTTTCTCATTGTTCTTTCCATCGTCGAGCTCTAGAAACAGCAGGTCCACCATCACTTTCCTTCCGCCCCTCGAGATGCTAAGGGTCTTCTTCTGGATGCTGCGCGGTTGTGACGCACTGCCTTCTGAATCGTAAATCATCCTGGATATGATCGAACTCTTACCCGCTCCCAGTGCACCCAGTACGCTAATCTTCCAGGTGACCCTTGTTACATCCATCGTAGTCGCATATTACAAATTATAAAATAGTTTCTGCTCAGTACATGCCTTAGCGAACTATGTAATTCAGGCTATCCCAGAGTTCAAATAACTCTCTCATGTATTCTGGGGCAGGTTTATAATGCCTCTCAGCCTCACTTGAATATGGAATTCACATTCTCACGAATCATGGAGCAGGTGAAGCCGTCTGAGATCAGGGAACTCCTGAAGTATGCTTCTCAACCGGGAATGATCTCACTGGGTGGTGGAATGCCTAACCCGGGAAGTTTCGCGGTTGAGGAGATCAGGGAGATCGCGGACTATGTGCTGGAGAATTATGGTGCCCTTGCACTTCAATATGGGAACACAGGAGGATATGACGAACTCAGGAAGCAGCTGGCGATTTTCCTTGGTGAGATGGAAGATATAAAGACAGATGCAAGGAACATCATAGTGACCACAGGCTCCCAGCAGGCACTCTACTCTGTTGGGAAGATATTGGTTAACCAGGGTGATTTCGTCATTACAGAGTCTCCCACATACATAGGCGCCATTTCGGCGTTCCGCGCTTGCGGCATAAGGATGGAGGGAATTCCGATGGACGAACAGGGGATGAAGACCGACATGCTGCAGGCTTCACTGGAGAAGCACAGATCTCAGGGAATAATGCCCAGGTTCATCTATGTCATACCGAACTTCCAGAATCCATCGGGGTACACAATGAGCCTGGAGAGGAGGAAGCATATAATCGACCTTTCCGAGGAGTTCGATGTCCCAATTGTGGAAGACAACCCCTACGGCCATGTCAGGTTCTCCGGAACCCACCTGCCCAATATCAAGACCCTTGCACGAGACAACAGGGTGATCTATCTCGGCACCTTTTCGAAAATCATGTCGCCTGGACTGAGGATAGGCTTCGTGAGCGCGGACGAAAGCGTTGTCGGGAAGATCAACCTGCTAAAGCAGGGACTTGAGCTTTCCGGAAGCACCCTGACGGAATTCATAGCTGCAGAATATCTGAAGCGTGGAATAATGAAGAGGAAGATCCCCGAGGTCGCAAGGATGTACGGGAAAAAGAGGAACCTGATGCTGAAGGCCCTGGAAGATTATTTCCCTGACTGGGCAACATGGTCGAAACCAGAAGGCGGCATGTTTGTTTGGGCCACTCTCAACGAGAAGATAAACACCTCGAAGATGATTGCCAGGGCAATTGAGAACAAGGTCACCTATATCAGCGGAGCCTCCTTTTACCCTGAGGAGCCCAGATATGACAGCATGAGGCTCAACTTCACCTTCCCTTCCGATGAGGATATCCCGATTGCCATCCAGAGACTTGCTGCGGTGGTCGAAAAAGAGGCAAAGGCAATTGAGGTAAGTAGATAGGCATCCATTGATAACAGGATCAACTAAAGGGTCAGGATGTCAACAGTAGTAGGTGGAACTTTTGCAATTCTACACAGGGGACACAGGAAACTCCTCGAAGCGGCTGTCGGGACTGGAGAGCATGTAGTGGTTGGGTTAACCACGGACGAATTCCTGGAGAAGTACAAGTTATACGATAAGATCCGTTATGAGAAGAGGCTTTCAGCGCTGAAGCAATTCATGTCCTCCCTCACCGATGATTATGAAGTTAAACCCCTGGACAGCACTGTAGGAAATTCAACCACGTCAGGCGAATACACGTCGATTGTGGTGTCTCCCGAGACATACCCAAGGGCATTGAAGATAAACGAAGAAAGGGCAGGTAAAGGGCTCAAGGAACTGTGCATTATCAGGGTTCCTTATGTGATCGCGGAGGATCTTTTCCCGGTTAATTCCACCAGGATCATAGAAGGGCAGATTGACCCGGAGGGGAAGAGGCTGGCTGAGATCAGGATAGCCATTTGCACGGACAACAGGCTGAAAGTTTCTGCGGTCGAAGAATATGTTTCCGGGATATTCAAGAGCACCAGCATCCAGTCAGACAGCTGTGATGGGCTGCCAGGAGATCAGCCGTTCGGGTTCGAGACGTTTGAGTGGGCCTCGAAGAGGGCCATCCGTCACGGCGGCGATCATGACTATTCCATAGGGATAGAGTCCGGACTTTTCAGGGACCCCTCCAGCGGCAGTTATCTTGATTTCCACGTGTGCTCCGTTTATGACAGGTTTGGCAGGGTGACAGTTGGAGCCAGCAGCGGTTTCCAGGTGCCTGACGCGATAGTTGAGACGATCAAGACTGGCATGAATATGTCAGACGCATTCAGGAAGATATACGGCGAATCTAACATAGGAGGTAAGGAAGGCATAGTGGGAAGGATAGCAAAGAACACTCTCACCAGGAAGGACCTGATCATGGAGTCCCTGAGAAATGCCTTCATGCCAAGGCTGAATCCAGAATACTATTGAGTCATGTATTTAAGAGGCCCTCAGTGTATTTTCTTACGTTTTCCTTTCAGGAAGACTAATCGGGTCGTTGAAATCGTTAGGGTGCCTTGATCTCTTTCTTCCTCAAAATAATCAACGGAATTGCTATGAGTATTATCCCCCATGCCATGAAAAGCAATACCAAGTTGATTGCAGTAAGACCGTAACTGGCAGGATAGATTGTGTAAGGAACAAGTAAGAGGTTTCCCGTATGATATATTCCAAAGAGCCATTCCGAGGACATAGGGAAGAACAGGTCAGAGTAGATCACCAGGTGCGCAAGGCTCGCAACATTGCTTCCATAAAGAGTCAAAAAGCCATCAAAATTCAGGTTAAAAAAATAATAGATAAGGGCAAATATTCCAACGTTCTGAAAGAGCCTTAGGGACTCTCTCTTTGAGCGGTGCCCTTCAGCCGCGTTCGCTGGCCTTACCA
>JAKAFX010000063.1 GCA_021817735.1 Thermoplasmata archaeon
CGATGAGATCAGAACTCCTCAAGAGAAGGTTCAAGACAGATCAAGGATTGCTCAAGACATCCTACTGGTATCACAGGCTATCAACGGAGAATTGACAGTCTCAAAATCTGGAAAAACTTATAAATATTAGGGCACTTAAGCGTCGTGGCTTCAGTAGTCGAAGTCAGGGGCCTCAGGAAGTCCTATGGGAACCTCGAGGCGGTGAAAGGGATAAGCTTTGAGGTTCAAGCGGGTGAGGTATTTAGCCTCCTTGGCCCAAACGGCGCT
Organism: Thermoplasmata archaeon; assembly: GCA_021817735.1. Taxonomy (GTDB): domain Archaea; phylum Thermoplasmatota; class Thermoplasmata; order Thermoplasmatales; family Thermoplasmataceae; genus JAKAFX01. The sequence goes on from JAKAFX010000063.1 coordinate 268, forward strand.
GGAAAGACGACGACCGTTGAGATTCTTGAAGGATTAAGGAAAAGGACTTCCGGGGAGGTTACAGTTATGGGTAAGGACCCGGAGACTTCCATGGGTGAAATGAGAACTTCTGTAGGGATACTCCCACAGGACTTCAATTTCATCTATAATATCACGCCGAAGGAGGCCTTGAAATATTACAGGGAATCACTGGGGCTCAATGGAGATCCTGATGAAATCCTAGCAAGAGTTGAACTGGAGGACTCGGCGAACGTAGTCTTTGAGAAACTGTCAGGAGGGCAGAAGCAAAAAATGGGTGTTGCCCTGGCTCTGCTGAACAATCCAGACCTCATATTCCTTGATGAGCCAACCGCGGGTCTGGATCCCGTCTCCAGAAGGAGCCTCTGGAAAGTCATAGAGGACATGAAGGCCCAGGGAAAGTCGGTAATCCTCACCACACATTATCTGGATGAGGCGGAGAAGCTCGCAGATCATGTGGCCATAGTCAACGGGGGAGTGATCATAGCAGCGGGGACCCCCAAGGAAATAGTCTCCAGGCACCATGCAGCAGACAAGATAATGATAAGCGGGACGGATAGGCTGCAGTCGCTATTCAAATCCATGAAAATTCAGTTCAAGAAAGATGGGAAGTATCTGGTGATAGAATCTGAATCTATGGACTCATTATTCAGCATAATCGACAGGCTCAAGGGTTCATCCGACGAGGTGGAGGACATAATTCTCAAGAGGGAAACCCTTGAGGATGTCTTTGTGCGTATGGTGGGGGAGAACGCCAGTTATGAAAATTAACAGGGTGATTAGTTATTTCAAACTCCACAGCAAGTCGTTCCTGAGGTCAAAGTCTGGAGTTTTCTTCGTGGTCCTCCTCCCAGTGCTGTTCATGGTAATCTTTGGGTCAATTTTCGGCAGCACGGGCCAGAGCAAGGCAACAGTTGCTGTACAGAATCTCTCAGGAAGCAACGAGTCATGGAGCCTGGTTGGAGTCATAAATCATACAGGAATATTCAATGTTGAGATGGTCTCTCCCTCGGCTAACCTGACCAGCTTCATGGCGACCAACACTATCGACCAGGGGGTGCTGATCCCGGCGAACTTTTCATCCAACTACAACCTGGGCGTGGTATTCATCAAGTTCATCTACACTCCATCAGACCAGGTCTCGCTTGCAATGAGCCAGGTCCTTCAGAATGCCCTGCTCCAGTACTATACAGCAGGCTCCGGAAAGACCGTGGCGGTATATCCCTCTGCGCTGTCCGCGCAACTTACAAAACCGGTCGATTACTATATTCCTGGACTTATGGGCTTCACCATGCTAAACGGGGTAAACTCAATGATTTACCAGGTGCCCAACTTCAGGGAGAAGAAGATATTCAGGCAGCTTTCTTTCGCTGGGCTTACAAAATCTGAGTGGTTAGCATCCAGCACAATATTCTACTTCATAATCACCCTGGTCAGCGACCTGATAATATACCTTGTGGGTGTTGGACTATACGGTGCAAACATAAAGATCACCACAGAAAACCTGCTGCTGACGGTACTAGTGATCTTCTTCGGCCTGATCACATTCATGTCGATCGGTCTCTTGGCGGGACTGCTGACCCATAATGAGGAAACGGCGAGCGTGGTTGGCAACGTGATATTCTTCCCAATGCTGTTCCTATCCGGTGTATTTTTCCCAATATCACTAATGCCCTCATACCTGCAGACGGTGTCCTCGTTCCTGCCTCTGACTTACTTCGTTAATGCCCTCAATGGCCTCATGATCTATGACAACCTGTCCTCGGTTCTGCTATCGATCATCGTAATGGGAGTGGCCTCCCTCGTGCTGTTCGTGTTATCCAGCAGGATCGCTTCCAGGGTAGAGAACCTGTAAATTCCGCTGGACTTATTGGAAGCGGGCATTTCCATCCTCCCAACTGGTCATGAGCAAAGTATGGGCCACGACCAAGGAATCAACCGGTTTAGGGCACAGGTCACAGGGCCGGAAACAGGTAAACAAAGGCTGCAGTCAGGAATAGAGCGATACCTATGAGGTAGTCCATGTTTTCAGGCTTCATCCTTGCAAGCCTGCTTCCTGTACCTGCTGAGCCGAGGAAGACAATGGCCGAGAGCGAGAGGGAACTGGCAGCGATGAACGCCACAAGCACCCAAACCAGGAAAAATCCCAGCGAAAATCCCACAAGCAATACAGGGATCATGGCAAGGTCAGGAAAAACAGACACCGCAAGGACTGAATTCTCGACTTTTTCGTTTTGCCTAGCCGACTCAAGGTAGCCATTTACTATGAAGTATACCCCCACAACCACAAGCAGGACAATCGCAGTCATGAAAAGGTAGTACACATAACTGCTCAGAAAAGTTAGGCCCAGAAACAGTATAAATACTGCTACAAGGCTTGAAAGGATAGCATGCGATGCGCCAATGGATGCTCCAATGCTCAGCCTCTTTGCCATGGAGTATTTCCTTGCGGAGGATAGGGCCATTATTGGCAACCAGTGGTCAGGAGCGATCATGTGAAACGTGCCAATGCCGACTGCAACAACCAGTAGGAGCAGGAAAAGTGACAACGAACTGAAGTAGGCACTGTGATTTAATCATTCCCGAACTCAACTCTCCTCAGGCAGAAGACTCAATGTAAAAAAGCGAATGACGGAAGATTCCCATAGGATGCATCCTTGCCGTATATTCATGAATGCTTTTGTAGTAGTGCCATATTTGCAATCGTGTCCTTTACCGGCAATATATTCCTGGTTCGGCATGGCGTGACGGACTGGAATCAGCAGGGAATCTGGCAGGGGTGGAAGGGACCTGGCCTTAACATGGAGGGAAGGCATCAGGCTGAACTGTTGGCCAGAAAGCTTGAAGGAGCGAACATATCCGCAATATACAGCAGCGACCTTCCGAGAGCACACGAGACTGCGGCGATTATCTCGGCGAAAATAGGTAATTTGAATCCGATCACTATGCCGTGTCTCAGGGAAAGAGACCTTGGCCAGCTTTCTGGCAAGTCGATGAAGGAGATTTACGAGGTCTACCCCAATATCGCGATGGAAAGAGAAACCCTCGGATCCAACGATTATATGGGGGTAGAGAAATGGGCCGACTTCACAAAGCGGGTTTCCCACTGTTTCCAGGCTATTTCCCGGGAGTCGGAAGGCAACGTGGTCGTCGTGACACATGGAGGATGCATCATGAGCCTCGTGCGGTCATACGTGGACCCGTCGTTTGATCAGATAGTAGATAATTGCGGAGTCCTGAAGTTCAGGCAGAACTCACACGGATACCAGCTTGAGAGACTATGAACGTTCTTCAGGTTCATTGTGAAAATCGCTGAGCCGGCACTCCAGACACTCTTCCAGAACGCTTCCGATGACCAGCTTTTACCCTCATGCTGCCGATGAATGGGAACGTCTCTGCCAGGAACTCAAGCCTGTTCCTAGTGGTGAAGAGTTCCAGGAAGTGGATGGCCCAAGCTAGCCACCTTGCAGGCAATCCAGTCAAAAGTGCCCCCTGTGCTCCGACATACAGGCAATTATGACCCAAGGGAATGACATGGCCGAAATCCCTGTACCTGAAGCCGGATCGGCTTGTCCCTCCATTCATGATGATGCCTGCCACTTGATGTGCCAGGAACCTACCTTCCTGAACTGCAACAGAAGCATTTTCAGGGAGGGGTTTTCCCAGCGGGCCTTCTATGCTAGCCACGTCGCCAAGTGCATATGCATCTCGCACTTGCGCAATCGAAAGTCTCTCGTCGACCCGAATCCTTCCATTTCCAGTTAGGATCCTTCCTGGAATGCCCTGGATCAGGGAATTCGCCCTTACTCCTGCGGCCCAGACTATGGTTTCAGACTCCACGGAACTCCCATCTGAGAGCACTATTCTCTCACCATCGATCCCTGATATCCCTGCTATCACCCGGACTTCTACCCCTGTTCTCTCAAGTTCCCTTAGTGCGATCCTGGATGCTTCAGCCGGTTCTCGGGATAAGATCCTCCCCGAAGCCTCCATAAGCAGAACTCTTTCATGAGAGAGGGTCCTTGGCCCCAAATGACCCTTGACTTGCCCAGACATGAGGGCGGTTGTCTCAACACCGGTCTGTCCTCCACCTATAACAGCAAGGGAATAGCTCCCTCGGCCATTGATGCACGGATTAACATTCGAGACCAGGGTCCTTCTTGCAAGCTCACTTGCGTCTTCCAGGGTCTTGAGCTGGAATACATTATCGCCAGTTATGGAAATGCCGTGATAGTTGTCAGATGAGCCAGTTGAGATAACTATGAGATCATAACTCATCTTCACTCCTTTGACCACGATGGTTTTTTCAGCGAGATCCACCTGATCTATTCTCCCGTGTATGAACCTGAAGCCCAGCTTCCTGCCAAGATCTCCAATGTCCGTCGAGATTGCCTGGGGAGATATCCGTGAACCTGCAAGATAAGGAAGCAATGGAGTGAATGTTATCCGAGAACTGTCGTTGACGACAAGCAAATCGACACCCTCCATCCCTCTCCTCCCGAGGTCATGCCTGAGCCGTCTACAGAAAGAAAATCCCCCGAATCCAAAGCCTGCGACAACGATCCTCTTTTTGTTTCCATCGCGATTATTATCTATCCTCTGTTCGCGCATAGGGATCACTCCACTTCCGGGGTGTATCCGATTCGTTCCCTGATCGAAGCCACTGCATACCCCTTTGCCTGGGACAGGGTCAATACGGGCGGCATGGGCCTGGAATTTGGATCAGTTATGGCCTCTAACAGATATGGCCCCTTTGCTGCTATCATCCTCCTGATCCCTTCCTTGAGGTTGTCACCCTCCTCTATTCTCGAAGCAGGAATCCCGAAAGCTTCTGCGATAAGGACAAAGTCAGGGTTCCTGAGATCAATGCCCCACTGTGGATAACCCAGGACCTCCTGCTCAAACTTTATCATCCCAAGCTTTCCGTTATTGAAGACGATTATTTTCACCGGAAGACCATATTTCATAATGGTGGAGAGTTCCATCATGGTCATTGCAAATCCGCCGTCCCCGACGGCTGATATGACCTGCTTTCCAGTGGAAAGCGATACCCCTATGGATCCAGGGATCGAGTCACCCATGGAGGCCAGAGCCCCGGAGAACAGGAACCTGTTTGAACCTGAGGCCCGATAGTGCCTCGCAATCCAGACCGTTGTATTGCCTGTGTCCGCAACGACGATAGAGTCCCTGTCGGCCTCTTCAGAGAGCAGCTTGCTCAGGAGCTTTGGGTTGATGCCTGAAGCCCGCTCGCTTTCCTGCCTTTCGAGTTCCCTGTTCCAGTTGTTCCGGTCTTCTTCCAAATCCATGAAGAACTTGTTTTCCTTGGCTGCAACCAGGCTGGTAAGCCTTTCTGTAAATGAGCTTGCATCCTCGACAACCGATTCAGCCAGGGGTATCTGGCTTCCCAGAGCATCCTCCCTAATATCCACCTGTATCACAGGCTTCCCCTCCGGAATGAACTTATAATAGGGAAAGGAAGTCCCTATCATGAGGATCAGGTCTGCTTTCTTCACGGCGTCCACGGAAGGCCTGGTTCCCAAGAGCCCGAGGCCTCCCATGACCCGGGGATCGTCGTCCGGGAGTATCCCTTTCCCCCCAAGAGCGTAAACAATTGGAGCACCTATCTTAGCCGACAGATCACCCAGAGGACGGGAAGCACTCCTGCTCCCGTTTCCAATAATTATGACCGGTCTCTTGCTGCGATCTACAATCTGGACTGTGCGTTCAAGGTCAGGGTGATAGGTGACTTCCGGAATACGAACCAGTTCATGAATAGGGGCATTTGTTTCTTCCATCAGCAGATCAACCGGCACATTGAGGTGTGCGACACCACTGTGGAGTACTGCTTCCTTAATGGCCCTGGATACTATTAGGGGGGCGCTGGAAGCGTTCAGAAGCAGCCTGTTGTATAATGCCACGTCTGCGAACAGCTTTGTCATGTCAACCTCCTGGTGGTAATCCCTTCCAACCAGGTCTCTTGCTACCTGCCCGGTTACTGCAAGTACAGGGGCATGATCTAGCTTTGCGTCATAAAGGCCGTTGAGGAGATGAATCGATCCAGGCCCGGAAGTTCCGAAGCATGCTGACGGCTTCCCGTTATACTTTGCATCAAACGATGCGGCAAATGCTGCACCTTCTTCATGCCTGGTCTGGACATACTTGATCCCAGGGTTCTTTCTGACTGCTTCCACAAGAGGGTCGATTGAGTCACCCGGTATACCATAAATCCTCCTGATGCCAGAAGTAACCATCATTTCAACAATCATTTCAGCTACATTTTTCGGCATTTCACTCATCATACTGTCATCTTTCGGTAGCTTACAACCAGAAGGGTTTACATGTCAGCATAACATCCAACCCCTACAAACAGGAAGCGCCTGGGTTTTTAGTGCACGGACTGCAGCTGGAGCTCCACGATCTTCCTCATTGACCTTCGCAGCATATTACTAAGGGTCGTGGCGCTTATGGATAACTCTCCAGCCAGTTCCCTCACGGTCACCCTGCGTCGGTCATCAAACAACCCCCTTTCATGCGCAATGAGCAGGATTTCCATCTCTCTGGCGGTTAGGGAGAGTGGATATGCAATGTCTCCAACAGAAACAAGTCTGGCATTCAAGTTCCTCTCGCGGAAGGCCTGAACAATCACTTCAGCGGCCCTTGCGCTGGAGCAGAGGATTGTGTATTCTATGGCATTGGTGGAATCGAACCTGGATCTGATTA
>JAKAFX010000011.1 GCA_021817735.1 Thermoplasmata archaeon
CATAGCAAAAAGCCAGATAACAGCAAGAGCGGCAACCAATTTAACACGAAAAGCAAAGCTTGTTTTCTGATCATGCATTGCATTTCGCATAAAACAATAAAACATAGCTATATAATAAATCTCATACGTGACTTGTATAGCGTCAAGAGTGTAGTGAAAACCCTGAACGTATTTTGGCGACATATTGGCAGTGTAACCAAAAAATTCTAAACGGAAGGCGCTCCTCGTGATGTTTTGGCATCATCAGGTGGTGACAAGGGATCATCGAAAACTCCAGGTCAGACTGTCTTGAGGATCTTTATTTCAGCCTCTTCATGCGCTTTCCTGTTAATGAGGTCAATGATCTCGCCACGCATTCCCGCAGGCATCTCCAGGACGCCCATCCAGGAGCCATCCCTCCCCCACTCCTCCTTGGTTATGAAACCGCCCTTGACAAGATCCCCATAGACTTTTCCATACCCGTTCCCGGTCAGCTTCACTGCGATACGCGATTTCTCGAACCTGATGGGCAGGAGAGGACGGATGGCCTTGAGGACTGTCTGAACCTGCTCTTCGGCAGACTTGAAAGGGTCGACGTGAACCTTTGCCTCCTCCATTGCCTGGGCAATCCTGGCAGGAGGGTTCGGGGAGTTGGTCTGCGGGTTGATGGATTCTCTGGAGATGATCTCTATAACCTGCTTTCTTCTCTTATCCAGCATGTCCTTCCGCTGCTCTGTGGTAAGCTGGATCTGCCCTTTCTTCACTATCTCAATGGCTATCTCCGAGATGTCCGTGGTGTTGAAGATTTCCTTCAGGAGCTCCTCGCCGATCTTGTCCCCCTTCCTGGCATCCTTGAAAACCTGATCTATGGCCAGGTCTGCGTTGACGTCGATCTCTCCCTTCCTGATGTGTTCTGTGGCATCCGGGTCAACCAGAATCTCGAACTTATGGCCGTGGGATTCGAGTCTTGCAACTATGGAATCCTCTACCTTGACCATGTGGTAAGTATAAGAAGCGGAAATAAAACACTTTAGTTGAAAAGGGCCGGCGGAGCCCTTGGACTCAAGCCGGCTGCTGGAAGGAATCTATGCTATGAGTTTGGCAGTCTCTTCCTTGGAGTACACGTAAAACTTGTTCGCTCCCACTGCCGTGGCAATCTCCACTCCCTTGAGCCCCCCCTCTTCCTCGAGGGCAGCCTTCAGGGCTTTCACTCCGAGAACCACTGCATCCTTCTCCTTCATGTCGTCCTTGTACTCCTTCTCCAGAAAAGCCAGCACCTGGTCCCTTCCGGATCCGATTGCTGCTGCCTTGTATTCGTTTATCGTGCCTGCAGGGTCGCAGTCGAACAGGCGGGGACCCATCTGATCTATGCCTGCAAAGATCATGGACACACCGTACGGCCTGACTCCGCCGTACTGGGTGTACTGCTGCATCTGGTCGGCCACCCTCTTGACCAGGTTTTCAATATTCACCAGCTTGCCGTATGTCACCTTTTCCTGCTGCGCGGCAACCCTGGAGAAGTCTATGAGAATCCTGGCGTCTGCAACAAGCCCTGAGGTTACTGCTGCCACCTGGTCGTCGACTATCTGTATCTTCTCCATGGAGTTCTGTTCCACGAGCCTGCTCCTGATCTTCTTGTCTGACAGAAGCACTACTCCATCCTTGAATTTGATTCCCAGAGCAGTAGATCCCTTCTTGACGGCCTCCCTTGCGTACTCTACCTGAAAAAGCCTTCCATCGGGGGAAAATACCGTGATTGCTCTGTCGTATGCCATCTGGCCCTGCTGCATTTAGTTCACCGGGCTCTTCATAGTCTTTTAAATAATAAACATTCCCCTGTCTCCCCTGAGATCCATAAAATGCTGACGGTCACTGAGCCTGCATCTATGGTGACTTATCCTGGCCATAAATCGTGGTTGAGGATTTTCCAGATGATGGCAGCAAGCAACTACCTAGTAGGGGAATGTTGGGGTTACAGCACGATCATACTATCCCCAAATTCATGCTGCAACAGTCCGTTCTCACATGATATACCCAGAGCAGATCTGACCAGACTCTTGCCTGCGAATGCATGGACCATGCTCAGGTGTGAGCTCTCTTCATCGTGAATGCCCGTAATGAGGCCATCTACAATGTTCACCTGATTCCCGGGCCTTATGAAAAGATCTGTCCAGCCAGACTTTACGGCTGCTCCCGTGTCCGTGTATGCCGATTCTATGGCTCTCGTTACAGTTGTGCCTGCGGCTATGATCCTCCCTCCGTGTCTTTTGGTCGACTCAATCATGCTCAGTGTTTTCGCAGGAATGCTGTAATATTCCTCGATCAACTTGTCAGAGTGCTCAAATTCATGCGGCTCAAGTGAGCCGAGGTTGCAGTGAAGAGTCAGAGTTGCCGTCCTGATTCCTTTCCCCCAAAGGCTCTCCATGACTACCCTGGTAAACGGTCTTGATGCACTTGGGTACTCAACCGAGCCTGGAACAGTTGCGAATGGTCCGCTGTAATAGGAGAGCGGGAGATCGAATGGTATGTATCCATACCTAATAGGCACCGCGTGGATTCCCTCCTGTATGAGGTGATCGGCCTCTTTAGCCCCCTCGGCCCACCAGTATCTCTTGAACCTGGTGTGCCTGCCTGTAAGAGTGAAAGTATAGTTGGATCCTGCCAGCGTGAACTCATCGCCGGGAGTCAGCAGCGGGTTCACTTCTTTTGGCCTTGGCTCCACCAGGAACCTGCTTCCTATCCTGGTTGTACCTGCATTAATCCTACCGAAGCGATCTATGCTTCTGAAATAGGCAGAGAAGGAGGAAGCCACCATCCTGCTGTCATTGAAAACTATGAGATCACCCTCCCTCAGCAGGTGGCCAATACTCTGCCTGAATGTTCCAAGACTTACTGTGTCCTCCCTTGAGTCAAGTGCCAGAAGAGGCACCATGTCCCTGTGAAGGCCACGAAGCTCGGCCGGAAGGTTTGCTGCGGCTATCTGGCATGTGCCGCTACTCGACATAAGATCGTTCCCTCCTCAATATTTCTTCAAACAGTTCCTCGGCTGACTGAGTTGGCCTTTTCAGGCTCTCCGGCTTGTCCTGAGGGAGAGCCTTTCGATGCATCTCGGTATCCATATCCCCTGGATCAAAGGAGAATGCCCTTACGCTTCCGCCCTTCTCTTCTACCTGAAGCGTCCGGATAAGATGATCCATTGCAGCCTTGGAGGCTGAATATGCTGCCCAACCCGGGTAGTTGTTGGCGGCTGCATCTGATGTCACATGCACTATTGTGACTGCTGTTCCATGTGTTCTCAGGACATGCTGGATCAGGCCGAGGTTCGAGAAAAAGTTGGCTTCAAAAACAAGCCTGAAGTCCAGCAGCCTCCATTCTCTAATTGGTTTCAACGGTGTGGGGCCGAGTTCTCCGGCGTTTAGAACCAGCAGATCAGGAGACCCAAACCTTTGCTGTGCCTTCTCCAGGAAGACTGAGACCTGTTCCTGGTTAGTGAGGTCACAGCTCTCTGCTAGCAGGTTGTCTGATCCAGTCTCCTTAATGAGTGCACGTACAAGGTCAGGCCGTCTTCCAAATGTTGCAACGTTCCATTTCTTTCCAAGAAGGATTTCTACGAGGGCCTTTCCAAGCCCCGCTGTCCCTCCCGTTACTATGGCTGTCCTGTTCTCTTTCATAAATGTAGAAAATGATGATAATATATTAATGAAATGGTTAATAAAATGTAAAAACTAGTATGTCTGCAGCCTTTCCCGGAGCTTCCCAAACCTTTCCCACAGGACTTCAGGAAATCTGGATCCAAAGCTCCTGAAGAATGGCTCTACCTGCTCGAGTTCAGCCAAGAACCCTTTTGGGTCAACCCTTGTGAGTTCCCTCATTGTCTCTGCTGAGACCGATTTGGGTCTCTGGAAGGTCTCAATGTCTGGGACATACCCCACTGGTGTCTCCACGGCAGGAATTCCATCGCCCTCGTTCCTTTCGATAATCCACTTAAGCACATACATATTATTGGAATAGCCTGGCCAGAGGAACCTGCCCTCATTGTCCTTCCTGAACCAGTTGACGTTGTAAACCCTAGGCATGTGCTTCACCACCGAGGCCATTTCTATGTGGTGCCTGAAGTAGTCTGCCATGTTATATCCAAGGAATGGCCGCATGGCCATGGGGTCGTTCCTCAGAACCCCTACTTTACCTGCAGCAGCGGCGGTGGTCTCAACCCTCTGCATTGCCCCTATGAGCACTCCGTCTTCCCAGGTGAATGATTCAAAAACCAGCGGAATCAGATCCTTTCTTCTTCCACCATAGAGTATGGCTGAGACTGGGACCCCGTTGGGGCTATCATATTCTGGCGACAGGTAAGGATAGTTGCGCATTGGAGTTGTGAACCTGCTGTTTGGATGGGCAGCGTCGCTGCCAGGTTTGTATGGGTTCCCCTTCCAGTCTGTGAGGTTCTTCGGAACTGGAGTCAGACCTTCCCAGAATGGGTTCATTTCGCTGTCCACAGCGACATTGGTAAAGATTGTGTCCCTGTTGAGACTCATCATTGCATTGGGGTTGGTTTCATAACTGGTGTGCGGAACGACACCGAAGAAGCCGTACTCAGGGTTTATTCCCCTAAGGAAGCCTCTTTCCTCGTGCATCCAGGTGATGTCATCGCTGATGAGTTCCGATCTCCATCCCTGATTCTTTAGATCGGGCGGAGGATCAATCATTGAAAGGTTGGTCTTTCCACTGGAGCTCGGGAACGCACCTGCAATATAGAACGGTTCCCTCCCTGGCCTGATAATGCCGGTAAGCATCATGTGCTCAGACATCCATTTCTCGTTCCTCGCAAGGATTGTGGATATCCTCAGTGCGTGGCACTTCTTGCTCAGGAGCGCATTTCCGCCGTAATTTGTGTTCACGCTTATGATTAGACCGTTTCCCTGGTTCTCCTGCGGGAAATGGGCGATATACCTGTTTTCCGGGTCGAGTGTGGCTGTGGCGTGAATACCTATCACGTACCTCCCGCTCTTTGCCATGGTCTCTGCGGCTCTTACTCCTGATCTGGTGATTATGTTGAGGTTTGCCACAACATATTCGCTGTCCGTGATCTCAAAACCTGCACTCCCGTAGGGCGAGTTAAGGGGGCCCAACCAGTATGGCACAACATACATCGTGCGCCCATTCATGGAATTCCTTAGAATTTTCCAGAGCCTGCCAAGGGCTTCCCTTGTGTTCAGCCAGTTATTTGTTGGACCAACATCGTCTGGATCATTCTCAGTACAGATGTAGGTATCCTTTTCGCTTCTTGCCACATCCTGTGGACTGCTCCTGTGGAGGTAAGAGTTTGGATAGGACTTACCATTCAGGGGAATCAGGATACCCTTCGACACAAGGTCCCGCTTAAGGTAGTCTGTTTCAGACTCCGTCCCATCTATGAATTTCACAGCAGAAGGCTTTGTAAGTGAAGCGATCAGAGAAACGTCCCGGATTATGGCCTCTGCCATAGGCTGGTTGTGCGTACGCAGAACTGCCATGAACTCCGAGCTTCCTTCACCATCGGTTTCTATCCTGCCCATGTTCCCCATTGCGAGTTTTGATTCGGCGTATTCTATCATCAGTCATGACTCTCCGCGTTTCGACACTATGAACCTAAGGCTCAAGTGGCGAATGTCGCTTCTTTTTCAGATTAGTGTTTTACTTATTAAGTTTTCAATTTTTCATTTCGTCGATTTATTCATCACATGGATGGGGGAAATTTTTTGACAGGTAATGGAAAATTTTCGTCCCATGGCAATCATGTCCAGAAAGATTCTTATATGGGTGATATCCCATATGCTGCACCAAGTTTCATGTCTTATGTGAGAGAGTTACTGTACCTTCAAGGAGAATATCCCATTTTTCTAGGAAGAGTAAGCATAACTCTCGTCAAACTTATTATAGTTCAAGGTTGATACCTACTAATGGACCCAGCAATATACTATCTGCTCGGATTTGTGCTATTCATTCTGGCCATAATATTACTTTCCGGGCTTCACATACTCAAGGAGTGGGAGAGGGGAATTGTCCTCACCCTGGGAAGATATGGCGGAATAAAGGGCCCCGGCATAATCTTCGTCATGCCAATGATCAGCAGGGTGACAAAGGTTTCAACTAGAATACAGGCTGTTGCCTTTAAGACTGAGGCATCGTTTACAAGGGACAACGTTCCAGTGAATATTGACGCAGTAATGTATTACCAGATCATCGACCCACAGAAGTCGGTTCTCAATATCGAGAATTTTGGAGTTGCCACAAACCTGTCAGCGCAGACCACCATCAGAGAGGTTGTAGGGAAGAGCGCTTTCGATGAGATCTTGTCTGAGAGGGAGAAGATCGCAGAGTCTGCAAGGGAGATTATCGACGAGAAGACTGAACACTGGGGAATCAAGGTCTCAGCTGTGGAGATAAGAGATGTGATTGTTCCTCCTTCACTGCAGGAAGCAATGTCTAGACAGGCTTCAGCAGAGAGGGAGAGAAGATCGAGAGTAACACTGGCACTTGCAGAAGTGGAGGCCGCCCAGAAGATGGTCGAAGCCGCACAACAATATTCCACAAACCCTACAGCTTTCCAGCTCAGGTGGATGAATATACTCTATGAGATCGGTCTCGAGGGAAAAGGCACATTGATGATGATACCAATAAACGCAATGACTGCGGGGGATCTCCAGAACCCGATCGCAATTGAGGGCCTGAAATCAATGATGAGCACTGCTGGGAAGAGAAGCTCAACCGATGAGTCGTCGGGGTCCACGGGAAAATCCAGCTAGATGTCTGCCAGCCTGTAAAGTTCCATTATCTCCTCTGGGGAGAGCGAGTCCGCTCTCCTTTCAGCAAATTTTTCGGGACACCCCGGCAGAATGCCACGGATCATTTTCCTCCTTCCTGAGAACAGCTTTCTTATGAGTTCCTCTGCCCTGGTCACTTCATCCTGATCCATGTCTGTTCGCTTTGTCAGGTATACAATGGCTGAATCGACATCTGGTTGTGGATCAAAGCAAGTACTAGGAACTGTGCGAACGTGCTTCACATTGAACCTCAATTTCGAGGTGACACTGAGCCTGGAGTAATTCTTGCTTCCTGGCAACGCAACCATCCTGTCCGCGAATTCCTTCTGGACCATGAGCACACATCGTGAGAACTGGAACTGCGGGAGCCTGAAGAGTATCTCCGATGATATCATGTAGGGAATGTTTCCTATTATCCCGTCAACAGTTTCCTGGTTCGTTTCCAAGAAGTCCTCCTTTCTCAGGATGAGTGATCCCGATGCCACTCTGTCGCGAAAACTCAACATCAGCCGATCATAAAACCTATGATCCGGCTCTATCGCGATTACCTTTGCGCCCGTTTCCAGGAGGAGGGAAGTGAGGATACCAGGGCCTGGACCTATCTCTATAACCGTTTCTCCCGGCTTGGGGTCCAGCGCCCTGACTTCAAGTCTTGCGATGTTGATGTCCTTAAGGAAGACCTGTCCGTATTTCCGTGAGAATCCATGGCCAGACGTCATCTGGATACAAAGAGCTTGTACTTCTCGTGCCTCTCCTCGAGTTCCTGGATTATCCTACCGGCAATCATTTTTTGAGGGTTATGGAGAGTCTTGACCCTCGTCGTAAGATCAGCAAAGGATTCGAACGGCTTCTTCTTTCGCTCCTCGACTATTGCCCACATCGTCTTGTTCCCAAGGCCAGGAAGAAGTTCCAGTGAGTGTAACCTGGCATTGATGGGTTGAGCAGTGTTGAAGAATCCCACAAACCTCTCTTCGTGTTGGTTTACAATGCTCTCCAGGATGAACTGTAGCTCGTTCATTGCCGCATTGGTTAGATCAGAGTAAGATATCCTCCTCTTGACAGAAAGTATCTTGGTCCTCAGGTCAATGTTGCTGCCGACATAGATCCTGTCTCCAACGGCACATACGGCGTTCGTCTTTGGGATCAGCTCAAGAAGCTTGAATTCATTCTCTCCAATGGCAATAATCAGTGGGGTCTTTCTGTAGCTGCGGTCATCAGGTCTACCCTGTTGTAAGTAATCAAGCACAAACGCGTAGTCTTCCAAGGACATCCCCCAAGCTTACTCTGCAAGTTCCTGCAAATAGTCCAGAAGATTATTTAAATCTTTTTCGCCGAAAAGAATTTTGTACGTAGAAAGAATCGGCGTAATCTCCTCTTTTGTCTTGGGGACCAGATCCAGCAGCTTGACTGCTACCTCTTCGGGCAGTGAGAATTTCTCCCGCATTTCATTCTTTATCTTGGAGGTGTCTCCCTTGATCTTCAGGAATCGTTCAACATATCCTAGACTCTCAGCCTCGGTTTCAGTCAGGTCACGCTTCTCGGAGAGGATCTTGAAGACTTCCGGGATAGATACATATTCTTTCTTGGTCATATCAGATTACATCCTGGCCTGTCTCAGTTTGTGACAAGCTTCTTGAGGTGTGCCGGACCCGCAATGATATGCTTCTCAACGGAGCCAACGTTGACAGAGATGATATAGCACTCTCCCTGCCTATCAACTACTGTTCCAGTGAGTCCCTGAAAGTTGTGGAATGGCATTCCACTGTGTACTGATGGATTGATTACGATGGCGGCTTTTTCGCCGATCTCGAAATTCTTCATGAGGTCGTTAACCTTGGGCATCCCCTTTTCCTTTATGCCCTTGGTCATCTTCATTCTTGACCCAGATCTGGGCCCGTGTGACATCTTAGCCATTGACTTCGCTCCTGTGTATTTTGACTACATCCAGTTCACTGACCGTCAGGTCTGACCCATACAGTTTGGTCAGGCTAGGGTCGGTTCTTCCGCCATCCCCGCTCACCAGTTCCTTTATGTATGTGCCTGCCTGTGCAGTAATCTGTATCCTCGCAGTTGATCCCTCTACATCCATTACGAGGGCATCCCTTACCTCCCTGTGCCTGGTTATATCGGATCTTCTGCCGGAGACTCTTAATGGTGTCCTCTGATAAATAACTTTTCCAGTTAGTTCACGTGCGGCTCCCTTGAGCTTTTCTGCGTCAATCAAGCGTGGGGACTGAACTGTTGCCTCATAGGTTTTGTAGTAATCTGAAGCCTTCAGCTCCTGGACTTGCTTCTTGGTAGTAAACCTCAGGTTCTCTATCTCTATTCCCATTTCCGATGAATTGACCCTTGCCTTGAGTTCTTCAAGATCTATGGATCGTTTCCTTGGTTCCCAAGCTTCGATTATGAATTCTCGGCCGTTTCCCAGCATTCTCACGTCTACATCTTCCCTCCCTGCACCATGCAGGAAGTAGTTTGTGCAGCCAGTGAGTTCACTGATCTTTTTCCCTATGATCTCCTCCAGTGAATCACTCTTTTCGGGTCCCCGGTATATCCATCTCGTCTGCGGGATGTCTCTGCGGTACTTCCTGTAAACCCCGTATACGAAGAGGCTTTTCACCTGGATCTTGAGGGAGTCATATCTTGTATCGACATGGAAGGCTATGTCCGGGTCATTCTTCTCGAATTCCTTTCCGGTGGATGCGGACAGCAACTTGCCAAGTTCCCGGTTGAATTCTTTTTTTATGGACTCTGAATAATTCTCATTGAGCCGCTCCTCCTCTGCCTGCATCGTCTCCTGATCAAACCTGGAGCCCACCAGGAATGTCCTGAACTCATAACCTCCAGAAAGATCAAGGATCATGTCCCGGTAAACTGCCAGCTTGTTGAAGATGCCATGGCATAGTATGCAACTTTCCTCGTCCTGAAACTGTATCTCATCCTTCCACAGCAAGCCAAAAATGAACTTGATTATTGCTCCGCGCGTGGGATTGTCAATGCCTGTGCCTAGTCTGCCGTATATTCTTCCAGCACACCGCATGCATAGGCCGGATCCCGGGATATCGAAAATCCGCCACATCTGTGCCGTCTATCTCGGGATAATTGTCTTCTCTATGTTTGGCCTTTCCTTGATGAAGACTCTTGAACCGCATTCACACTCGATCTCTGCGGTTCCGTAGGACTTCTCCAAGGGTCTTCCACATCTTATGCACTTATACATTGGTCGTTGCCTCTACTGTTGCCTGCCCATACTCTGGAGTATAGGCTCCGCCAGCAAACTTATGGTTGCAATACCCGCATTGCCATATGCCTGACGCGACTCTCTTGACCCTTCTCTTCTTGCAGGATGGGCAAACGTAGACTGCAATCTTTTGCCTGTATATCTCAGACCATGCCTTCCTGAGCGTCACTCCATGCCTTGGTCCGAATCTACCGGCCGGGCCAACTTTCAACGTTCTTCTTGACATTACGGATCACCTGAAGTATTTCTCTCTAACGGTTTTACCGACATTACTGGAAATACTAATAGCTTTCCTGACCTCTTCAAGAGTGAAGAAGCCCGGCTCACCCTTCTGCATTGCCCTCACGTGACCGTCCTCGGAGGTTGTGACTGTGAGTCTTCCACTTGCAATCTGCTCCTCTTCCAGATCAGGATCGACAACTAACTCGTCGCCGATCTTCACCATGGTGACTGAAATTGGTGTGAGGTTGGTTGGCAATGGGAAGTCCTTGTCTCCTTCTGCTGCACCTGGCACTATGGCTGTCTTAAGGGCGGCCACAGCTCCCAGTGAGCAGGCATCTATGAGATTTCCGTCGTAATCTAGGACGTTGATATCTATGAAGACTATCCATACCTTCTTAGCCGGTTCTATAACAAGCTTCTGGAGGTCGATCATCTTGCTTTCCCTGATCCCCCTGTCCACTACCCTTGAGAGCTCTATGGCATCCTCGTTTGGAGGGCCGGACTCAAATGTTGGGAAGGCTATGGGCAGCATTTCGACATTGGTTGTCAGCACTCCCTGATTGGGTGTATCCGGAAATGGCTCTCCTGTTTCTATCTTGATTCCTGCTAGGACCCTGGTCTTTCCCATGGTGACCATCGCAGACCCTGATGCCCTGGGAAGGTAGTTTGTCACTATAGTGGCTTCCCTGACTTGATCCTTCGCCCTTCCATCAGCTCTCTTCCCCTCCTTCAGGAGCCTCAGTATGTAACCGCGCTTGATCTCGGAAAGTATTCCTGCTTCATCTCTCGGCATTGTCATTCCCCTCCTTCGGTCTGTGTAACAGAAAACTTGGTGAGAAGTGCATTTCTCTGAATTTCTGCTATTTTCTTTATGGCCCCCATTATCATACCGGTTGCCTTTTCAACTTCTTCCACAGTCAAGTCTCCATCCATCTGCAGCAACACAATCCTTCCGCTCTTTGGCATAATGGCTATGGGAAGATCCGCCTGGCCGAAGTTGTCCTCCTCTTTGCACAGATCCAGGACGATCTGGCCGTCGACTTTTCCAGCAGTGCATCCAGCGACGAAGTCACGCATTGGTATGCCTGCTGCCGCAAGCGCAACGGAAGCTGCAGTAAGTCCTGCAATCCTTGTGCCTGCATCCGCCTGCATTACTTCTATGAAGACATCAATCTGTGCTCTCGGGAATTGCTCAACCATTATGGCAGTTTCCAGCGCTTCTGAGAGAACCTTGGATATTTCCATCGACCTCCTGTCGGGTCCTGGTCTCTTCCTTTCATCCACGGAGTAGGCCTCCATGTTGTACCTTGCCTTCACAATGGCCTTGTTGATATCCTGGTTGTGCTTCGGATAAGCCTCCCTTGGGCCGTATACTGCTGCCAGTATCTTGTTTCCGCCCCATTCTATGAGTGCTGATCCGTCAGCCCTGTTCAGAACGTCTACTTCTATCTTGATCGGCCTGAGCTCTTCAGGGCTGCGACCATCTATTCTAAGTCCTTTCTCGTCTATCAGCTTTATATTGCTTTCAGTTCCCAACTGTTTCACCTTTCTTACTCTTGAGGAATTCCGCTATTCTATCTGTGAGCCCCACGGTATGCGCCTCATTCTTGACCATCTCTATGGCGGAGATGGCCAGCATCACGTTCTCCGGGGCTCCGTCGAGCCATATTAGTCCATTCTGGCCCACCATTATCCTGGTCTGGGTGCTGTCCTTTATCAAGTTCACCATGTTTCCGCCCTTTCCGATCACCCTGGGTACCTTGGGAGATGGGATGGAAATGACTGATCCACCTTCAAGCTTCCTGAGACCCACGTCCTTGAGCGTGAGCCAGCTTTCGTTTATCTCGTTGGTGGAAAGCACCTTGGCATAGACAAACTCTCCAACGTTGAGGCTTCTCTTCAGGTCTCCCGAACTTGATCTCCAAGGCACATCGTTCATATGCATCAGTGATGCATATGGTGCCCCTATGTCCACTATCCACATTGAAGGCCCAATCTCGATGATCTTGCCTATGACCTTGTCGCCCCTCCTGGGCATGTATGTTCCGGTGAAGGGGACGACGTCGACCGACTGATCCCCACGCTGGATGACGCCAAAATAGCTGGAGCAGTAGACGCCCTCAGCATTCTTGTACAGACCGTTTCTCGCCTTTGCTCCCTTGAGATCAATTGGATCTCCGGGGAGGACGATTTCCCTTATCTTTGTCATTAGTTGCACCTGACCTGGTTTGCAAAAGAGATTCTATCGCTAAAGGTCAGTTTTCAGCGCCTGCATAATCTAACCATCGCATCGACAATCCCACTCTCAAACCGAGCATTTATATTCAATCGCTATTTATTTTTTATCCTTCATGCGTTACAATTTGTTTCACCTGCATGGATCGTAGGTCATGAATCCTTGCCATCCATGCTTCAAGAGGTCTTCTGGCCAGCCAGATACTGTCCCATTGTTTGGTGTCTCCCATCAATCATTATTACTAATCGTGGAATACTGTGCCATGGAACTTACAATTGCGCATACCCCTGACCCGGATGACTCATTCATGTTTTACGGGATGCTGGAGGGAAAGATCAAAACCAACTATGACTACAAGCAGGTCGTAAAGGACATAGAAACCTTGAACAGGGAATCTGTTGAGGAAATGTATGACATCACCGCGATATCCGGGAACGGTTTCATAGATGTCGCGGACAGATATTACCTGCTCTCCTCTGGAGCAAGTTTCGGCATATCGTATGGACCACTGGTGGTAGCAAGGACCCAAGTTGATCTCAGCAAGTCCGTCCTTGGTGTACCGGGATTTAAAACGTCCGCTTACCTTCTCTACAGGATGTTCGGGCCAACCCCGAAGAAGTTCGTCGAGGTAAGGTTTGACCAAATTCCGGATGAAGTCCTTGCGGGCAATATAGACGCTGGAATCCTCATCCATGACGAACAGTTGGTTTTCCAGAACAAGGGACTGGTGGAAGTTCTAAACCTATACTCAAAATGGAACGAATATGCTTCCGGGCTTCCCATTCCGCTTGGGTTCAATGCAATACGCAAAAAACTTGGCAAGGATGTTGCGATGAAATATAATGAAGATTTTGCGCGCTCAATCAGATATGCCATGGACCACGAGGACGAGGCAGTGGACTATGCGATGAGATATGCAAGGTACTCGAACCACGACCTTGAGAAGAGGTTCATAAGGATGTATGTCAACGACCTTTCCCTAGACTTTGGGTCCGTCGGCAGGGAAGCGCTCGGAAAGTACTATGGAAGGGCAATCTCGATGGGGATTGTGAAGGACTTCAGCTACGATATAATATAGGCAGGGAGGCGCCTGGATTGAAGATCAGCAGCGTATTCAACCGCGAGCCGATTGGAGACGTGCCGGAAACAGAGGTAGCAGATCTAAAGGAAATAATCGAAAAGGCAGAGAACTTCATCGCTACACTGGATTCTGGGCCATCCAAGCCGGTTACAGACCTGCTGTTGAATTCCATTAAGGCGCTCGACGCAAAGGCGGATAATATCACTCGCCTCCTGTCTGCAGAGACCGGGATGCCGTTAAGGCTCGCCTCTATGTCATTCCAGAGATTCCTGGAATCCCTGAGTGTCCGTACTGAAGTATATGAGCCCGGTAACAGGTCGGGAGGGACTTGCGGATCGCCCAGAGGACAATTCAGTTTCTCAATAGATTATACTGTGGGGATAGTTGTCGCTATCACCTCATTTTCCGATCCGCTTGGATCACTGTCCAGAATACTCTTTCCTGCGCTGGCGGCCAGAGTTCCTGTTGTCATAAAACCATCATCGTCAGCAGTTCTTTCTGTCCTCAGCGTGATCCAAACACTGCAGAGGTCCGGACTGCAGGAAGGGGCAATACAGGCAGTGATTGCAAGGAGATCCTCGGCTGCAGTTGAACAACTTCTTCTGAACAGGAACGTTTCAATGGTATTCGCCGCTGGCTCTCCTGCATCTTTCCTGGCATTGCAGGAAAAGCATCCTCTGGGCACCAGGGCCTTCGAGCTTTATTCATCCTCTACAGCTCTCGTATTGCATGCGTCGGATCTTGATCTTGCAGCATCAGCAATTGCGGGATCATTCACCAGGTTCCAGGGCCAGGCCCCGGGGAGGATACAGCGAGTACTTGTAGACTCTGATTCCTTTGATTACCTTGTCAACAGGATCTCGGAGGAGCTTATGCGAATGAAAGCCGGGGATCCTTCTGATCGTTCCACTGACATCTCTCGGCTGAGCAACCAGGCGAAGGAAGAGGAGTTTGCCTCGATTTCCATTGGAAAATTTGGCAGCGCCGCAGCCATCCTGTATGGAGGGGGAATAAAGGATGGCATTCCTGTGCCCCTGGTTCTTGAATATACGGAGGCGCGGAAAGAGCTGTGGGAAAAGGATGTAATGCTCCCATTATTAATTGTAAGGCGTTTTTCCTCCAGCGGAGAAGCTATTTCAATTGCAAATTCAATTGCCTCAAGGTGGTGCAGCTATGCTTATACTGACGACCTGAATGATCTAAATCTCCTTTCGTCCCGGCTCGATTTCGGAAGAATTTACGTCAACAGCCTCGATACATACTGGCCCGGTGGCCAGACGTTTATATCAGGCTACACCGGGGCCAATGGAAAGGGAATCCAGGGCATATCCCTGCTACGCAGAAGAGAGGTGCAGGTCGAATACTAGACCTAGGATTTTGCGACCATCCGCTTGATGACTTCCGCGCCGAATTCGGAGCATTTCAGGGGCTTGATGTTCATCTGTCTCCCCAGGTCTTGGGTCACCTTCTGGTCGCCATATGACCGGATGATTGCAGCCTCCAGGATTTCTGCAGCTTCCTTGAAGCCTATGTAGTTAAGCATCATTACTCCTGAAAGTGTCAGGGACGTTGGATTTGCGACGTCAAGGCCCGCATATTTCGGGGCAGTTCCGTGGACTGCCTCGAAGATTGCATACACATCACCGATGTTAGCTCCGGGTGCCAGACCAAGACCTCCGACCTGAGCTGCAAGTGCATCGGAGAGATAATCCCCGTTGAGATTTGTCGTTGCAATTATATCATATTCAGAGGTTCGGGTGAGAACCTGCTGGAACATGTTATCCGTGATCCTGTCCTTCATGACAATCTTCCATGAAGCAGTTCCCGGTGACTTGAGGTATTCCTCCTCTGTGATCGTTGAGTCTGCAAACTCCTTTCTTGCGACCTCGTATCCCCAGTCCTTGAATGCCCCCTCAGTATACTTCATTATGTTTCCCTTGTGAACCAGGGTCACATTCCTTCTCCTGTTGTTGATTGCATACTGTATGGCCTTTCTCACTAGCCGCTGCGACTTGTACCTGCTTATTGGTTTGATTCCAATCCCAGTGTCGTCCGTGAGCTTGACCCCGAAGCTTTCATCCAGGTAATGCCTGAGTCTCTTGGCATCATCCGAGTCATATTTCCATTCGATACCCGCATACAGGTCTTCAGTGTTCTCCCTGAAGACCACCATATCCATCTTTTCAGGTTCCTTCACCGGCGATGGGACGCCTGGGAAATATTTTACCGGCCTTACATTAGCGTAAAGGTCGAAATACTGCCTCAGGGTGACATTGAGGCTCCTGAAGCCTTCCCCCACCGGAGTGGTGAGAGGGCCCTTGATTGCCACAACACATCTCTTGATTTCTTCAAGAGACTCCTGTGGAAGGTGCTTTCCAGTTGTCTCATATGCCTCGTCTCCGGCAAGAATCTTCTTCCACTCTATGGCCTTCTGGCCGTGATAGGCCATCTCGACTGATGCATTGATCATGGCCATCGCGGCCTTGGAGATGTCTGGACCTATGCCGTCCCCCTCGATATAAGCAATTGTAGGATTGTTTGGTACCTGGATTTCTGAACCACCCTTTACCTGGATGTAAGACATGCGAATCTTCACGTTAATGACTATGAACGGTTTATATTTTCTGACTGTTCTCTGGTAGTCCTGTCTCTGAATTTTACCATTTCTTGCCCGATCTTCCTGACATTTTTGAGATAATCCTGTCAATACGTAGCCTGTAATATCTAGAGCAACGGCAAGACAAGCAGAAACCCCATCTAATTCAAATCAGATGTTATTCCGGCAACATCAGCAGACGGATCCATAAGTGAAGGACTGGGCAGCAGTAGCCAAGCGGGGATGTTTTCGGAAATAAGGGACGAACTGACATGCACTTCCTCTTTCCTGGCTTCTCTGGTATTTTTGATTTTCATCATATTATGTTGATCAACATGGTAGCTTCCGTGCTAACTTCATCAGCAATGGACGATCCATGTGGTCTCTACTCACCGCGTTCATCGGTTTTAAGACAGTCACCCTCCTCTGTTTATTGATAGGGTAGAGACCCAAGAGGTCTTCGGAGATGAAGGTCGTGCTTGCACGCCACTTATAGATGCTTTCCTCTTGAAGAAACTTCCACGGCCCTGATTGAGATTGACTCTTTTGCCATGGAGAAAATCGGGGAGAATCAAGCAAGCGAAATGCCGATATGTCGTTCCCGATGTTCATGATCCTGTTCCTCCTTTTCCCCCGATCGCCATAATCCCTGAGGGCATTGTTCTACCCCCTTAAACGGGGTTCACATGCTATATGTGAGCGAGTTTCTGGCCTGAACGAACCAAAGGCGAAGATTACTGATCCCTTTGACCGGGAATTGACCTGCCATTTCTATATTTCGCGGTGCCCTTGCACCTATGACAACTGATTTATCTTGAATTTCATAAGGATTTCATGGATTCCAAGCATATCATGAACCAGGTGATGGAGACCATGGGTTTTGCGGGTTCGATCAAGCCCGAGATACAGAAGGAATTCATGGACCTGAACCAGGCGATCCTGAAGCCAGGCGCCTTATCCGTAAAGAGCAAGGAACTTATTGCGCTGGCACTATCTCTTTCCAGTAGTTGCGAATGGTGCATTACGTATCATACCAAGATGGCTGTTGAAAACGGTGCAACAGATGAGGAGATAATCGAGGCTGCTTATGTTGCGGTCCTGATGTCTGGATCCCCTGCTCTAATGCATGTCAGCATACTTAAGAGCGCGCTGGAAACGTTCAGGCCCAGATGATGGTTTCCTAAGGCTTTATCTTCATTAATTTACTGCTGCCCTATGTTCAAGCACCAGAGAATCGTCCCCTTGGACGCCGAAAAGACCTTTTCCAGACTTAGAAATCTTCTCAAGGACAGGGGGTTTGTGATCCTATCGTTTGTGGATATCCAGGAAATAATGAAGAATGCCTTCTCGGAGAAATTCGAGCCTTACTTCATACTTGAGGTGTGCAAACCTGCTGCAGCCCGGGAACTCATAGGGCTTGACCGCGACTTTGGCCTTTTGCTTCCCTGCAAGGTGGTCATAGATCAGCGTGGAAATGAGACCACCGTTAGCATGCTCCGGGTCTCAGAAATGGCTAAGGCCACCATGGGAAACCATGAGAAAGAGCCCGTCAAGTACGAGAATGAGATCGTTGAGGCAATAGACTCAATCTGAGGCCAATTTCATTAACCCAATTACCGTCATTTGGTGTTCAGAATAAGGATTATTTCCCCCAACTGTATAGAGAAAAGAAACAAATGTCAACTTCTTGGGGAAATAAGCCTGTACAATTTTATTGCAATGGGGGCTTGATTGCATGATAACCCTCGTCCTGGGGCTCCAGTTCGGGGATGAGGGCAAGGGGAAGATAGTGGACTACCTCAGCGGATCTGCAGATGCGGTGATAAAATTCAATGGCGGGTCCAACGCAGGTCACACGGTTGTAACGGAGAAAGGGAAGTTCAAGTTCCACCTGATTCCCTCAGGTGCACTCAGATCCAAGGAGGTTATCCTTGGGAATGGCATGACTATCGATCCTTTCCTCCTGGAAGATGAGATACGGGATCTGGAGCGAGTTAATGGAGGACTTAACCTGAAGATCAGCAGCATTGCACATGTGGTAACCCCGATGCACAGGTTCCTGGACAAAGCCGAGGAAGGCGTGAGAGGATCCATGAAAATAGGCACAACCTTCCAGGGTATCGGCCCCACGTACGAGGACAAATACGCGAGAACCGGAATAAGGATGTCTGATCTTGCGGATCGCGCACTGGTGAGGCAGAAAATCGAACTGATATACTCCATGAAAAGGACGCTGCTGGAGGGATCCGAGTTCGCCTCCCCCGAGACAAGGAAAGACATGGCCGAGAGACTGGTAGCGTCCGGGAGTAACCTCAGCGGGTTCGTTTGCGATACTGATGTCTACATAAACGAGATGGCCGACAGCGGAAAGAATCTCCTGTTTGAGGGATCTCACGGGTCCATGCTTGACGTTGACTTCGGCACCTACCCGTACGTCACTTCTTCGAACACAACCTCTGGAGCCCTCACAACCGGATCTGGACTTAGCTTGAGAAAAGTCGACAGGATAATTGGCGTGGTGAAGGCATACATGTCAAGGGTTGGTGCAGGACCTTTTCCCACTGAGATTTCAGGAGATCAGGCAGAGAAGGTGCGGACCCTTGGGAATGAGTACGGGACTACAACCGGCAGACCCAGAAGAGTGGGCTGGCTCGATCTGGTACTGCTTCGATACACCCTTATGATTAGCGACGTTGACTCCATTGCCCTTACGAGGCTGGACACCCTTGGTGAGTTCGACGAGATCAAGGTAGGATATTCATACAGCGTAAAAGGAAAGGAAACCAGGAAGCTCCCGAGGAACGAAAGCGATCTTCAGGCTGCAAAGGTAAACTACAGGAGTTTTCAGCCATGGGGAAACCTTTCCGACGAGGAGATCAGCGGCTTCATTAAGAACGGTAAAGAAAGCCTCCCACAGAAGATCAAGGATTACATTGAATTCATATCTTCTGAGCTTGGAAAGGATATAGACATCCTCTCGTTCGGTGATACACGAAGTAAGACCCTTTTCTGCTCAGACTGGGCCACTGCATGATCCACTTGCGCAGGATGGAACCGTTATAATCATCGTTTCGATGAAGCCGAGGTGATCACTTGACGAACAGGGTAATAAGAGCTCCACGTGGAAGCAAGCTGAATACCAAGGGATGGTCGCAGGAGGCGGCCCTGAGACTGCTAATGAACAACCTGGACCCCGAGGTTGCAATGGATCCTGAAAAACTCATTGTCTATGGTGGAAGGGGGAAAGCTGCAAGGAACTGGGAGGCATTCGACAGGATCGTAGATTCACTGAAGACTCTGGAGAATGATGAGACCCTGCTGATCCAGTCCGGCAAGCCGGTTGGAATATTCCGGACCTCTGCCTCGGTGCCACGCGTTCTGATCTCAAATGCCCAGATAGTTCCGAGATGGGCAACGGATGAAATATTCTGGGGCCTGGAGGCAAGGGGGCTTACCATGTTCGGGCAGATGACCGCAGGAAGCTGGATCTACATAGGGACCCAGGGGATAGTGCAGGGTACCTTTGAGACACTCTGGGCGATTGCAAAAAAGGAATTCGGTACAGAGGACCTGGCCGGCAAGTGGTTCCTCTCATCCGGCCTGGGGGAAATGGGAGGTGCACAGCCGCTCGCAGCCACAATGAATGGAGCTGTAGCCCTGATAGTAGAGGTTGACAGAACCAAGATCGACAGGAGGATCAGGGATGGCTATCTGGACACTTGGACCGATTCCCTCGACAGGGCTCTCAAATTGAAGGATGAAGCGCTCAAAAACAGGAAAGCAGTTTCAATAGGGCTACTTGGTAACGCCGCAACTGTGTTTGATGAGCTTATGCGAAGGGAGGTTGTCCCGGATATAGTCAGTGACCAGACTGCTGCGCATGACATAAACATCGGGTACATCCCGGAGGGATACAGCCTGGAGGAGGCTGCGAAACTGAGGAAATCCAATCTTGAAAAATACATCTCCGAGGTCTACAGATCCATCGTGAAAGAAGCGAAGGCAATTCTCTGGTTCAGGGAGAAGGGTAGCAGGACGTTCGACTACGGAAACAACTTCAGGACCAGAGCCAGGGAAGGCGGTCTTGAGAATGCATTCGATATCCCAGGCTATGTCCCAAATTACATCCGGGACCTCTTTGCGATCGGATCTGGGCCTTTCAGGTGGGTCGCCCTTTCGGGCAGTCCCGAAGACATATTCACCATAGATAGGGCAATACTGAAACGCTTCCCTGAAGACGCTCACCTCACGAAGTGGATCAGGCTGGCGATGGAGAAGATCCACTTTCAAGGGCTTCCTGCCAGGATCTG
Source organism: Thermoplasmata archaeon (assembly GCA_021817735.1). Lineage (GTDB taxonomy): Archaea > Thermoplasmatota > Thermoplasmata > Thermoplasmatales > Thermoplasmataceae > JAKAFX01. Next base: position 20,469 of record JAKAFX010000011.1, read on the forward strand.
CTATGCAGAGTACGGCAGGAGGGAGGAACTGGGGGTACTGATCAACAACCTTGTGGCAGAGGGAAAGGTGTCTGCTCCCGTTGCAATCGGCCGGGATCACCACGACACAGGATCAGTGGCTTCGCCGTTCCGTGAGACAGAAGCGATGAAGGACGGGAGCGATGCTATTGCGGACTGGCCTGTGCTAAACTTTGCCTTGAATGCCATCTCCGGGGCATCATGGGTATCGCTTCATCACGGAGGCGGTACAGGCATTGGCAATGCCATACATGGCGGTTTCGTTATAGTTGCAGATGGTACCAAAGAGGCGGAAGAAAGGATCAGGAGAGTGCTAAATGCCGACCCTGGGCTGGGAGTCATCAGGCATGCGGACGCAGGCTATGATTCGTCCAGGAATCTCATTTCAAGGGGAGTAAGGTTCAGGTCTCCATACTTCAAGTGAGATATAGCTTTGAGTGACCTGGACCTCTGCTGAACCCATCAACGGATGAATTCCATCACTGGAGATAGGTCGACATTCTTCCTGAATTCCTCTGAGAGTCTATCAATGTTGGCCTCCAGCACCTGGTTGTAGTCGAGTGCTATCTTCCTGCCCAGGAGCAATGATAGGATTTTCGGGTTCTCCAGGATCCCATGAATGTTTGTACCGAAGACCCTGCTAGTTTCGGAAGCGGAGCCTTCTCCCCTGGATCCTACTTTGAAAAGCGGCGGTTCCCGGCTATTCACTGAACCGTAGTGAATCTCGTACCCTGCCCCTGTCACGTCCTCCGGAAACGGACTTCCGGTGCCACAATATTCCACCTGGCCGGTCTTCTTCACGTTTCCATAAACAGTGCTTGAGTCAAGAAGGCCAATACCCTGCACGGTCGGTTTACCTGCACCGAAATCTATTTCCTTGCCGAGCATCTGGTATCCTCCACATATTCCAAGCACCGCCACCCCTCCTGATGCAAGCTGCCTGATCCTGAAGTCCATCCCGGAAGACCTCAGGTACTCGAGATCAAGATCGGCCCGTTTAGATCCCGGAAGAATGATAAGCCTGGCCTTCTCCATCTCTTCCTGGTTACGGTGGTTTACGAGCCTGGTACCTAATCCGCTGAAGAACAGCGAATCCAGGTCGCTGTAGTTCTCCGCATGAGGATACCTGATCACGGCGATCTCGGATCCTGGAGTTTTCGAGATCTCATAGTCAAGGCTGTCCTCTCCAGGGAGCAGGAGTCCATCCAGATAAGGCATGACCCCGAGAACTTTCTTTCCTGTCCGGTCTTCAAGCTTCCTGATCCCTGGCTGCAGTATGTCCCTGTTTCCCCGCATCCTGTTTATTACGAGACCCCCGACCTTCTCAGGGAACGGCATAAGGGATAGAGTTCCATAGAGAGAGGCAAAAACTCCTCCTTTCTCTATGTCTCCCACGAGGATCGAGAACGGATTGAACTCCTTCATGATATATGTATTCGCCAGGTCAGTATCCATCATGTTAATTTCAGCGGGAGAGCCTGCTCCCTCGATCACAACTGCGTCATGGCCTTCGATTAAACTTGAAAGCGACTCACTAACAATGCTTTTCCCAGAACTGGCCATGAATTCCCCGTATTCGCTGAACGACTTCACGCCAATGGCCGTACCCCTTACAATGAGCTGGGATTTTCCTCCTCCTTCGGGCTTGAGGAGGATGGGATTCATGTCCCTGGTTGCGTCAATCCCGCATGCCATGGCCTGAAGCCACTGTGCCCTGGCTATCTCAGAACCATCCGGAAGTGATATAGAATTCAGGGACATGTTCGCCGCCTTGAAGGGTGCCACAGAAAGCCCCAAGTCTTTCAGGATCCTGCATAGCGCAGTGGAAATTGTTGTCTTCCCTGCTGACGAAGAAGTCCCGAGGACCATGAGCAGCTTTGCCGCCATCTCAATTTTCTCCAGGAATGAGCAATAGCCATTGGATATGGCTGTCCAGTATCTACTTTATCCTTTCCAGGGCCTGTATCCGTCTAGCAGGATGGGGGTGATCGCTGAAAATTGTTGAGAACCTGGATACCTTGGTCCTCTTCCACTCCTCAAGCAGAGTCAAATATCCTTTACTTTCCCCATGGTTAGGATCGGTGAGGAGAAGCATGTTGGTGAAATTTGAGCCGGATTGCTTCCTTCTCACCCTTCCCGCGCTTGGAGTTGCGGAGACGATTTTCGCCAGTGCTATCTGCAACTTCTCAGGTCCGCCGGGAATTGACTCTGAATTCATGTCGGCGTAGCTCTCCCTCATCCTGTTGACGCCAAGTATCATGAGGCTGAACATGAAACTTACTGCCATGAGTGCAACTGCTATGAGGATGTTGTATCCATTCTGGTTCCTGTTGTTTCCCGAGAAGAGGAGCATGTATCCGAGATAGAAGATCACCGTGGGGATAATGCCTATTGCCATAAGCAATGCTACGTCGTGATGCTTTAGGTGACCGATTTCATGCGCTATCACTGCCTTGGCCTCATCCCTGTCAAGGATCTGCAGGAGACCCCTGGTGACGGCCAGTCTCCTGCCTGAAAGGGGAGTGCCGTAAGCAAAGGCATTGGGGATCGGGACCTCGGCGATGTAAACTGCTGGCACCTTTTCATTGTTGAAACTGCACACCTCCTCAACGTCCTGGAGTATCCACTGGGTGCTGGGATCAGAGCCGGTTACAAGCTTCGTCCTGAATGCATGTCCTATGAGATACGGGCCAATTAGGAACTGGACTATGTCCATGATGAGAACGAAAACAAGAATGATGAAGATGAAGGAAGTCGATATGACGTCCCCGTAAAGATAAGAAGCAACTCCAAGGACTATGAGCGAGAAGATAACCGCGATCATAATCCCTGCGAGTATACTTGCGATTCGCAGCTTTACCGAGTATACATTCACGCCCTACGTATGGAAATCAGCGATATAACTGTTGATAATTCACTGGGATTTAGCGGGAAATACGATGATTCTGAGTTACTGTAAATCCTGCTCAGAGTGCAGAGGGAGGGATTTGAACCCTCGCATCCCTACGGAACCAGACCCTCAATCTGGCGCCTTTGACCAAGCTCGACAACCTCTGCAAAAGTCAGGTGCAATACCGGGACAATATATTAAACTTAAAGTCTCTGACAGACCGATTGCCGATAGTGGGCTGAAAAGTAATTCTGTCACGCACAGTGGACAATTGTCCGAGGTATCACTGAATCGGAGATTAATTTCGACAGGCGACATAGTAGTTTGCCCGATTACATAATATTACCCTTGTTTAAGTTAAGCTATGTGGGGTTAACAGAGTAACTAGAATGACCCCAAGAAGTAGCTGTTCTGTTTCAATGACACTACTATCAGTGCTGGAAATTAAAAATGTTGCAGCCCAGGTTGGGGCTGCCATCTATTCCTGAAAGTGTGGATTTATGCTTCATTCATTGGGGTTCGACTACAGGGATATCCTGTCCTGGTTCCTTCCACCATTTTCCGAAGAAGGTTCCCAGAATGTATCCATAGACAATTGCACCAATGAATCCACCAGTTATGGTGAACAGGTAATAAGCAAGGCCGTACTCGGTTATTGATCCGAGATTTAGTGCCACGGAGAAGATCAACCAGAGAATGATTCCAAAGACCATTCCCTTTATCTTGTCGTTCTTCCCTGGGATCCTGTTGACTCCCCAACCATATATTGCACCGAGTATGAGACCACCTATCAGACCAGTTATTACATCGATCACAGGTGCTGTGATTAACAGGACATTATACACTGAGTCTGCGGTAAGACCAAGGGTATTTCCTGACAGATATGTGTTGAGGGCATTGATGATCTCCTGCTTCACTGCAATGAGGGCAATGACCGTAAACACAGCCGAGATGATTCCCCAGATCAGTCCTGCAACCAAGCCAGATTTTGCACCAGTAGAGGCTCTTCCCATGATAAAGAGAACAGTGGGTAATATAAAAATATAGTGAAATAACCTGACGTCTTGCGGCTTCTATCTGTTCTCCTCAGAGGGCACATTTTCCGTCTGGGCATGCTGGATCGAACGTCGAGTCAAGTTTGACCATCTTGTCTGAACCTGTGTTCAGGACAAGTTTTAGGACCGTTTCCTTCGGCTCTTCGGTTTTACCCGAAGAACCGTTTCCTGTCGTAAGTACTTGGACTCCCTTGCTCTTGTCCCTATACACGGTGATCCCTTTGCAGTTAAGATCCCACGCCATCCTGTAGGCCTCTTCGATGTCCTTTACGGAAGCGTCCTGCGGGAGGTTGATAGTCTTGGAAACTCCCGAGTCGCAGAATCTCTGGAAGGTAGCCTGCATCATGACATGCCACTGCGGCTCTATCTCATGCGCCGTGATGAAGATCTTTTTCAGGTCGTTTGGAAGATCGAGTTCCTTCAGGTTCCCCTTCTCTGCAATCTTCCTCACAATATCGTCTGAATATAGCGATCTCTTCTTGAGTTCCTTCTCAAGCTCCCTGTTCACCTCGAGTAGTTCCTGGCCGTCAAGGACGTGCCTGACGAACGCAAGCGCATAGAATGGCTCGATGGAAGATGAGCAGTCTGCGATTATGGATATGGTTCCAGTGGGAGCTATAGTGGTCGTGGTAGAGTTCCTCATCATCAAGCCCTGGCGTTCCCAGGAAGACCCATGCCATCCTGGGAAGTTCCCTCTTTCCTTTGCAAGCCTTGAAGACTCGTCATGAGAGATGTCATTGAGGAACTTCATAACTTTTTCCGCAGTTTCAAGCGCTTCCCTGCTCTGGTAACTGATGCCGAGCTCAGCAAGCATATCGGCAAAGCCCATGTAACCGAGACCGATCTTTCTAGTTGTCCTGGTTACTTTCCTGATCTCGTCTATGGGGAAGTTGTTTGCATCGATGACATCGTCAAGGAATCTTGTAGACAACCGAATGGTCTCCTCAAGTGACTTGAAGTCGATCTTCTGGTCCGTCACAAACTTCGCCAGGTTGATCGAGCCAAGATTGCAGGATTCGTGCGGCAAAAGTGGCTGCTCGCCGCAGTTATGCAGTACGATCCCATTACCAACAAATGAGTGTGTTATTGGCTCTATGAGATCGAACACTTCCTCTTCACCATCCTCATCTATTGACTCCACCCGAGCCACCCATTGCTCCTTCCCTGGAGAGAACTCGAGGCGGTTCACCATGGCTGTTAGCTTCTCCGCCTTCTGAATAGAAAGGAACCCGACTTTCTCTTGGAATCTTAAAATGTTTTCCTCGGTGATTGCCAGCTCTAGGTACACCGAGCCCTTGTATACGTTGCCGTTCCTGCGGTTCCGGGAAATCCTCGAATATATCCCAAAGTTAAGGAGCAGGAGTTGGATTTTTCTCAGCATATCTTCGCTGTCTAATTTCAGCCTGATGATGGACTTGGAACTTGGCCCTTTTGAAACACTCCCTCCTGCTTCAAATATCGCCTGCAGGAAACCTTTCTGCATCTCCATCTTTCCGAAAAACACAGCCTCGGGCAACTGTAGTATTTTCTGTTCCAGCCCCACCTCCATTGCAAGGTCCTTGAGCCTCTCCGGAGCTACCCCTGGCAGGTAATGGCCCCCAGTGCTGACATACCCTGAAAAATTGTTCGCCGGCGGCCTTTCGTTTCCGTAGATAGGGCTATCATGCAAATTATTCCATGGTCCATTATTGATATGTCCACTTGCTGCCAACCAGCCAAGAACCCTTCCCTCTTCAAGGGATCCGTTCTGGCCGAATCCACCTTCACCATGGAAGACTCTTATCTTCTCTCCAGGTTTCAGCTTTCCAGCTTCCACCCATCCTCTCTTATCGCTGTAGACCCGATGGTCTGCTGTAAGTCTTACCTGGAACCCATCCGCGGTCTTCAGGCTTACAACAGGCTTTACACCGGTAAGGATTACGTTTGAGGCTGGCTTCATTCCGACGGAGAACCTGGCGTCTGTTGCTACGTGCACGGGGTTCCCTTCTTCGTAAAGGTCTCTCGCAGTCCTCAGCCCTTCGCTGGTGTATAGGAGGGTGTCACCCGTTACACAAGGGTTTGTCGCCTCGATCTGGCCCAGATGGGCTACGGTATTCTTCTCATTCATCTTGTCCACGAAGATCAACCCAGGATCACCAGTCTTCCATGCCTGGTTCAGTATGGATTCCCAGATCGAGGTGGCCCGAATCTTCCTGACGACCTTTCCGTCCCTTGGGTTCTTGAGTTCGACGTAGTCATCCGCGTCAAGCTTGGCAAAGAACTCTGCGTCAAGAGCTACCGAGATATTGAAGTTCTTCAGTTTAGTGTTGTCAGAGTCCTTGCTCAGGATGAAGTCCATGATATCAGGATGGTCATAGCGTAGTATTCCCATGTTTGCTCCCCTCCTCTTGCCTCCCTGCTTGATCACGTCGGTGGTGGTGTCGAAGATAGTCATGAAGGAAAGCGGCCCGGATGCAACCCCACTGGTTGATCCGACGAGATCTTCCCTCTGCCTGAGCCTGGAGAACGAGAATCCTGTCCCCCCTCCCGATTTATGGATTATTGCAGTGTCCTTGAGGGCGTTGAAGATAGACTCAATGCTGTCTTCCACCGGAAGCACAAAACATGCGGACAGCTGCCCTATAGAGGTACCTGCATTCATCAACGTAGGAGAGTTTGGCATGAACTTGAGCTCCCTCATCATGGACTCAAACTTCTCGGTATATTCCTTGACAGACTTGCTTTCCGCCCCTATGAAGTCCTTGAGGTCCTCAAAGTCCCCGTCGACTGTACCCTCTTCCTTCAGGAAAGTGAAGGCACGCTTCAGCATGTTGATCTCGCCCTGGGTTAGCGAGTGGCCATTCTTTCTTCTAACGTCCCCGCTCCCTTTCAGCCTGTACTCATAGATGCCCTCAATGAGGGCTATTGCCCGTGCCACCCTGTACATCATCTGGCTTGGGGTCTCTATGACCTTGCCATTCTGGTCCTTCAGTAGGTACCTGGACTCCAGCACCTTTACCGAGTTTAGGGAGAGCTTCAGGTCATCCTGGACGCCCATCCTCAGCTTCTCTTCCCTTATGGTCTTCCTTCTTTCCCTGTACAGGATATATGCGCGTGCTACGTCAGAGTAATTCTCCCCGTCCACGGTTGTCTTCATCAGGGCCTGCTCGACCTTGTCCTGGATCTCCTCAATGCTGACCTGCTTCTTGCTGGTAGCCTCGATCTCTGATACAACTACGTCCGTGATTTTTTCGGCTGCTTCCATGGAGCCATGCTTCATCGAGAGCATTGCCTTGTAGACGGCGGTTGTGATTCTGTCCCGGTCAAATACCTGCTTGCTTCCGTCTCTCTTGATAACGTATTCTGCCATCCGGTTTTAGTATCAGTTCGGGAATACAAAAGTTTTGCCTAATAAGGAATTTACTGAGTCCAGCACACACCAGGGCGTATGCTATCTTGAGCCAGAAGCACGAAATGGCCGTCCGGAGACTTCACTGTTTCAGTTCTTGCCCGGAGGCTTGAGCCTGTTGAGGTTGATAATTCCCCCCAGCTTCTGGTAATTGGTCACCTTCCTCTCGAAAAAGTCCGTCTTCGTGGAGTTCATTGAAGCAAACGAGTCTACCCACTGCATCGGGTGTTGGGTGACCTCCGGGTAGGGCTTGGGGAGCCCGATTGCTTCGCACCTGCTGTTTGCCAAGTACTTGATATACCTGTCTATGAGCGTGTCATTGAGACCCAATATCTGGTTCCTGGTTACGTACTGCCCCCACTGTATCTCATGCGTGGTCGCAGTTCTCACCATCTCCAGAAGAGACTCGTCTATCTCTGGAGTGAACCATTCCGGATTCTCGTCCCTGAGGGTGTTCATCATGTTGGTGAACAGCGCCAGGTGAGTGTTCTCGTCCCTCTGAATGAGACGGATCATGCTCACGGTCCCGCCCATCTTGTCCTGTCTCCCCAGGGCGTAGAAGAACGCAAATCCGCTGTAAAAGTAAATACCCTCAAGCAGGTAGTCCGCCATGCAGGACCTGATGAAGTTCACGTCATTTGGATTGTTTATGAACTCCTCGTAGAGGTCCGTTATGAACCTGTTCCTCTTTGCCAGGATTTCATCGTCCTTCCACATTGAGTATACCGCATCCCTCGTGACCTGGTCCACTACTGAGGTGAGCAGATAGTCATAGCTCTGAGCATGTATGGTCTCGAAGAACGCCTGAGCCTTGAGACACGCCGTAACCTCTGGTGCAGTCACGTATGAAGCAATCGCCCCCAGGTTGTCGATCTGTATACTGTCAAGGAAGATCAGGAACGACAGCACCTTCTTGTACGCGTCCTGCTCGTAAGGGGTAAGCGTTGGGTACTGCTTCTTGTCTTCGCCCAGCGGTATCTCGTCCGGGATCCAGAAGAAGCTCCTCATCTTCTTGTAAAGGGGCTCTGCCCATGCGTATTTGCAGTGGTTGAATTCCAGGAGGTTTGTCGATGGTCCCCCTACCATGCGCTGCAGTGAGAGATCCCGCGTTCCTTCCGGGTTGAACAGCTTCTTTACTTCCATATAATCACATCATGCCTGGCATGCCTCGCACGCCGGTTCCTCCTTCTCCTCTTCTATGGTGTAGTTCCTGAAGTAGTAGATCGTCTTGACGCCAAGTTTCCAGGCAGTGTGGTACAGCTCCAGGAATTTCTGCTCATCCATATCAGCCGTGGCATAGAGGTTCATGGACTGGGACTGGTCAAGGTGCCTTTGCCTTGCTGCTGCGGCCCTTATGCTCCACATCTGGTCGATCTTGTGCGCACCCTTGTACAGGGGTAGGTTGTTCTCGGTGAGTTCCGGGGCGACCTGCCTGATGACGAACCCTTTCTTTTCCTCGGTGAATACTGGCTTGAACACCGGGTCTATTCCGGCTGTGGATCCGGCAATTACCGATGTTGATCCCGTGGGCGCTATTGCCATCAGGTATCCATTCCTGATCCCATGTTCATGTACCTTTGCGGCAAGGTCCTTCCACCTGTCGCTGGAGTAGTCACGCTTCTCGAAGTAGCTTCCCGTGTCCCAGTCGCTGCCACTGAAGAGGGGATATGCTCCCCTTTCCCTGGAGAGTTCCATGCTGGCTTTTATTGCGAGATAATTGATCTCCTCAAACAGCCTGTCTGCATATTCCACATGCTCCTCCGATTCCCAGTCTATTCCCTTCTTGACTAGGTGCTGGTGGTAGCCGGATATGCCTATTCCTATGGCCCTGTATCTCTGGTTGGTCCTCTTAGCCTGCTCAAGTGGGAGGTTGTTCATGATGATGACGTTGTCAAGCATCCTGACCTGGACGGGGATGACATTGGCAAGTTTCTCGAAGGTGTCAGTCCTTCCAAGGTTTATTGATGAGAGATTGCACACGACAAGATCTCCTGACCGGTACCGGCGGGTGATGGTGTCGTTCTCCATGGTCTCCGAAATCCTGGTGGTTGGAGACTGGTTCTGGCAGATCTCTGTGCACAAGTTCGAAGAATAAATCACGCCAGCGTGACCGTTTGGGTTCGCGCGGTTGACCGTATCCCTGTTGAAGATGAACGGGCCCCCTGTCTCATACAGGCTCTTGAGGACAAGTCCCATGAGTTCGAGCGAATCCACCTCCTTCTTCTCGAT
>JAKAFX010000064.1 GCA_021817735.1 Thermoplasmata archaeon
TCCATGCCAAATTTCCTGGTGAGGATCGGTATAAGTTCCTGCCCAACCTGGCCATATGCCCCAGTGATGAGTGTTGTGCCCATGAAGCAAAGGATTGCGGGTGCGGATAAAAATATTCAGAATGACGGAAGCAGGCAATACCTGAAACTATATGCAGCCCTGACCTGGCACAGGCGGTGCTGAATAATGCTTAATTTTCAGGTTTAAGAAGCTCATGGCTGCTGGAAGTTATCACCAGATGGCTGGAAGCCACGCCTCCTCTTTATGGCCTGCCTTATTGTCTCTTCGTCTGCCTCGAACCCCCTTGGGAGGCCTTTTCCCTGGACAAAATCGTAGAGGATCAGCTTGAATATGTTTCCGGAGGTATAAACGAATACGCCGGCGATCACCAATATGGAAATCCCTGCTCCCACCAGGATAAGGGTAAAGAACAGTCCAAGCGGGTAGGCCAAAAAAGCAAGTACCAGCACAAGGAATCCGAGTATTGCGATTCCCGCCCCAAGCAGATCAATATAGGCAAATCCCCCGAATACTGACCCGAAATACCTGAATATTACGTGGAAGCTTTCCTTTGCGGCTGCCAGGGGTCCAACCTTCTTCTCATAAATTGTTGGGATGGCAAAGAAAGTCGCAGCAGCTATGGCGAGGGAGCCTGCAGTTCCAATCACAAGACCTGCCACTCCCCTGAACCTGGACTCTATGATCCGGAGTATTAGCAGGATCAGGAATGAAAAGACTCCCCACTTGAATGCAAGGCCCGCATACTCCCTGGCCAGTGAAAGGGATTCAAGGACGCCTATCTTCTCTCCTTCTGAAAATTTCCTGAATCCGGTGTACATCGCTATCATTACGTAGGTGCTGATGAAACCCAGAAGGATGTAGACCAGCAGGAAACCTATGGCAATGATTGCCCCACCGTAACTGCCCAGGTTGGGCTGAATTGGCTGGCTGAAGTTGCCATTGAGGCCGTAGAATCCAAAAAACAAGCCGTCAAGAAAGATGAAATACGCGACGAAGAACATTACGCTGAACAAAGCAGAAACAAGCGGAAAAAGGAAGAGGGTCCTGTCGCTGGAGATCATCCTCCTTGTGGCTCTGGCCAGTCTCCATCCTGCCCTAGCCCTTTCGAACATGACAGAAAAATGCAGATCTGGATAATATGATTTCTGACAGGAGGTGCTCTCATGGGAGTTTGCCTCCCTTTCGCCTGTGCATGCGTTTTTCGCTCAACATTTAACTAAAGTCATGGGTTAACCTCATCATGACTGCGCGGACCGGCTGGGTATCCAGCGAGATAAGAGAACTCAAGGAAGCAGGTAGATACGTCCCGATCAGGACTATTGAGTCTCCTCAGGGGGCATGGGTAAGCATAGAGGGGCGCAAGTACCTCAATATGTGCTCAAACAACTACCTGGGACTAGCCAACCATCCGGAGGTGAAGAAGGCAGCCATAAGCGCCATTGAGAATTACGGTGTTGGGGCAGGGGCCGTAAGGTCGATTGCGGGCACAGACACCATTCATGTAAGGCTGGAGAAGAAGCTTGCTGAATTCAAGCATATGGACTCTTCCCTGGTATTCCAGGGAGGTCTTCTGGCCAATGCAGGCGCAATTCCAGTACTAGTGGGCAAGGACGATATAGTCTTCAGCGAGGAGCTCAACCACGCAAGCATCATTGATGGAGTTCGGCTGAGTTCTGCAAAGAGGGTGGTATTCAAGCACATGGACACGGACGATCTGCGTGCAAGAATGAAGGAGAGCAGGAAGGAAGGAAAAAAGGCCCTCATCATAACCGACGGGGTATTCAGCATGGATGGGGACATCGCCCCTCTCGACCGGATCACTGAGATAGGCGAGGAATTCGATGCAATGGTGTACGTGGATGATGCCCATGGAGAAGGAGTGCTCGGAAAGAATGGAAGGGGGATCGTGGATCATTTCGGCCTGTCTCAAAGAGTGGATGTGGAGATGGGTACGTTCTCGAAGGCCCTGGGGTCAATGGGTGGCTTTGTCGCTGGAGCCTCCGACATGATAGACCTCATGAGGCAGAGGGCAAGGCCATTCCTATTCAGCAGCGGGCTTAACCCAGGTGACGCGGCTGCAGTGCTGAAGTCCATAGAGATAATGTCTACTGATGACTCGTTGCTGAAGAGACTGTGGGCAAACTCGGACCGGCTGAAGAAAGGACTGCAGGAAGCAGGCTACAACACGGGCAGCAGCAAGACGCCAATAACCCCGGTGATTGTCGGTGACGAGAAGAAGACCCTTGAACTCAGTTCAGTTCTCTTCAAGGAACACGCTGTTTTCGCGTCCCCAATTGTTTTTCCCACTGTTGCCAGGGGGGTTGCAAGGATCAGGCTAATGCCTTCAGCAGTGCACTCTGATGGCGATATTGATGCCACTGTGGATGCATTTGGGAAAGCAGGAAAATCCCTGAAGATATTGTGACGCTGAAGAATAGAATTATCTCGCCGCCTTCACGCGGCGAAATTCTTTATGCCTTCAATGAGCCCATGATGGAAGGGACGGTCCTTTCAAGGCCAAACAGGTTCATGGTGAGGATTGATCATGATGGGATGCCGATACCATGCCACCTCCATGACCCGGGAAGGCTGAAAGAAGTAATATTCCCAGGCAACAGGGTACTGTTCAGGAGGATCAAGGGAGCAAAAACAGATTACTCCATAGCTGCCGGAATGAACAACGGGATCTGGGTTCCGATTGACACCAGGATTCACGGTGCCATTGCTGAAAAATTCCTAGCCAGGGACTTCACCCGGGAGGTTACCATAGGCAGAAAGAGGATCGACTATATGGTTGGAGGGTCGTACCTGGAGGTGAAGGGCTGTACCCTCAATATGGGCGGAAAGGCGATGTTTCCCGATGCACCCAGCAGGAGGGCCTCGGAGCACCTTCGTCTCCTTTCAAGCATTTCCATGAATGGTGGAAGTGCCTACGTCCTGATCCTTGTTCTGAGGGCTGATGTCGACTGCTTTGCCCCAAATGCCGAAACAGATCCGGAGTTTGCCCGTGCCTTGATAGACGCTATTCAGTCTGGAGTAAGGATTGAGGCACATTCCCTGTCGTTCGACAGCAAAAGGGTTTACTATGAGAAGCGACTGCCATTTTGCGGGGAATTCACTTCATCATGAATCTTGCGAGAAGCAGGGCTACTTTTGATGCCGTGTACGGAGAGATAAGAAGGCTGAGCCCGGATCATCATTTTGAGTTCCATGACCCTTTCTGGGTCCTCATAACCACCATGCTTTCCCACAGGACAAAAGACGAAGTCACAGACGCAGCGGCCAGGGCTCTGCATGACAGGTACAGGACCTGTGAGGGCCTAGCAGACGCAGACTATTCCGATGTATCACGCATCATCTCAAAGGTCGGGTTCTACACCAAGAAAGCGGGCAGGGTCATAGAGGTATCAAGGATCCTGAGGGACAGGTACCACTGCAGGGTTCCTGAAACAATCCAGGAGTTAATGGAGTTCCCAGGAGTCGGCCGGAAGACTGCAAATGTCGTGCTGGCAGACTCAATGGGCATTCCTGCCATTGCCGTCGACACCCATGTACAGAGAATAAGCCGCAGGATAGGATGGTCGATAAGTGACGATCCCGCGGTAACTGAGAGCAGGCTTTACAAGATAGTGCCCAGGGACAGCTGGCTTGGCTTCAACCCCATTCTTGTTGAGTTTGGAAAGAACATTTGCAAGCCCATTAACCCAAGGTGTGGCGTATGCGGAGTGAGGCCATATTGCGACTATTTCAGGAAGAATCGAAATAGGCCTGGAAACGCTAAGCGGAAGGCTGCTCCACGAGACGGAAACTAATTATTTCCTCAGAAAACAAAAAAGAAATATACCAAAGAGGATTTTGACCTTGGTCTCAGGACTGGGGATCATAATAAATTCCCGAAATACTGAAGTGTGAACATATGGAAGTCAAGGTAAAGAGTGAGATGGACGTCGACAGGAGCCTGTGCAACTATTGCGGCGCCTGCGTGGGGATGTGCCCAACCGATGCAATCTTCATGGACGACACGGTTATTGAGATACACGAGGACAAGTGCATCAAATGCACTTTCTGCGTGATCGGATGTCCAACTGGCGCCATATCGGCGGAGTGGTTCCATGCAAAACTATGATGTTCTGGTGATAGGAGCTGGGCCCGGAGGGAGTTCTGCAGCAAGATTCGCTGCCAGGGCAGGACTCAAGACTCTTGTCATAGAGAAAAGGCCCGACATAGGTTCTCCAGTCAGGTGCGGAGAAGGGCTCTCCAAGGGCTGGATGAAAGAGGGAGAGGTCAAGCCGGATCAGCACTGGATCGCTGACGAAGTCAAGGGGGCAAGAGTATTTGGCCCTTCAGAGAAGAGACCAATCGTTCTCGAAGCCGAAAAGGCCGGAAACGAAGTTGGGTTCGTTGTTGAGAGAGACAAGTTCGACAAGGACATGGCAGCCCTGGCCGCTAGCGAGGGGGCCGACATCTGGGTGAAGTCACCTGCTATGGCCGTTATAAAGGACGGGCAGAGAATTGTGGGGGCAAAGGTCAGGCACAACGGCACCTTTGAAGAAGTAAGAGCCAAGATGGTAATTGCCGCGGACGGCTTTGAAAGCGAGTTCGGGCGATGGGCTGGACTCAAGTCCATTATCCTAGCCAAGAACGACATTATCTCATGCGTTGAGTACCGGATGATTAATGTCGATTCAGATGCGGATTACACTGATTTCTATCTCGGCTCCGTAGCACCTGCAGGGTACATCTGGGTATTCCCCAAGGGAGAAAAACAGGCAAATGTAGGGATAGGAGTGACCCTCACTGCGCTGAAGGATAGGTTCGATGTCAGGAAGTACCTGGACAACTGGATCAAGAACCACCCGGGTTATGCAAAGGGGAAGACCATCCAGTATATCACCGGGGGAGTATCAGTCAGCAAGGTCAGGGATAAGTTCACCCTTCCTGGACTCCTATTGGTGGGAGACGCCGCAAGGCTGATTGACCCCATTACCGGCGGGGGAATTGCTAACTCATATATCTCAGGGAAATTTGCAGCATCTGTCGCAAAAGAGGCAATCGAGAGTGAGAATTACTCGCAGGAAATGATGCTCAAGTACGAGAAGATGGTCAAGGACAAGTTCCAGAGAAAACATCTCAGGAACTGGATTGCCAAGGAAAAGCTTGGCCAGTTATCGGACGAGAGCCTTGACAAGCTCATAGACATAATTTCAGATGCACCCATCAACGACATCTCAGTTGAGGAGCTCCTGAGGACAGTCCAGCAGAAGTATCCTGAGATGGTCGCTGAGCTGGAAGACCTCATTTAATCTTATCGCAGTGTCAGCTTTTTGTGACACTGCCAAAAATATATTTTATTTGCCCAAAAACAATTATTAAAAAACGTTGACGAGTTTCAGCTTTCACCGCCAAGGACATTCTCCAGCCCGAAGTTACCAGTTTTCATCTGGGATTTCAACATTTTCTTGAGTCCCCTGTTTCCCTGGAAAGCCTTCAGGTTCTTCTTCATGTTCTTGTACTCCTTCAGCAGTGCCCTGACATCTGTCTCTGGACGACCGCAGCCCCTTGCGATTCTCGTTATGCGAGGCTGGTTTATTAGATCCGGTTCCTCAAGTTCCTGGTCGGTCATGGAATCCAATATCACCCTGTATGTCCTCAGTTTGCTTTCCGCGTTCTCGATTGCGGATTCATCGATCTTTGCTGCCCCGGGCATCTTGGCTACTGGCAGTGCGTTGAATATCTTCCCCATGATCCCTGGCTGCGAGAATTTCTCCCAAACATCGTACATGTCCTTGAGGTTGAACTTGCCGGACATCAGCTTGTTGACGGATTTCTCTGCCTCCTCGGGTTTCAATTCCATGTCCTGCACCGTTTCCAGGAGGAAGTCAAGGTCCCCAAGCCCCAGAAGTCTTGAAAGGAATTTCTTGGGATTGAAAATCTCAAAGTCCTCGAGATGCTCTCCCGTTCCGATGAAATAGACCGGTTTCTTGAGTTGTGCAACAGCACTGAGTGCCCCGCCTCCCTTTCCGGTTCCATCCATCTTGGTGAGAATTATGCCGGTAAGCCCAACAGCCTCGTCCGTTGCTGCCGCCTGAGGGCCTGCCTGCTGGCCCAGGGTGGCATCCATTACAAGTAGCCTTTCGTCCGGAGAGCTGACTTCCGTCACCCTCTTTATCTCTTCGATAAGGTCCTTGTCAAGGGAGTCACGGCCACTGGTATCGATGATCTTCACCTGTACTTTCTCCAGCTCCTTGAGGCCAGCCTTCACTATCTTTATGGGATTCTTTTCTCCCTCAATGCCAAAGAAGGAAGCATTAACCTGTGATGCGATCTGCTTCAACTGGTTATAGGCCGCAGGCCGATGGACATCGGCTGCTATTAGGCCAACGCTGAGCCCTTTCTTCATGAAAAACCTGGAAAGCTTCCCTGCTGAGGTTGTTTTCCCTTGCCCGTAAAGGCCAACCAGCATTATTGTCTGGGGGGCTATCTTCACAGCAGATTCCTGGCCCAGGATGCCTAGGAGTTCCTCGTATATGATGCGAACCATGTAGTCCTGTTCCATCATCCCGGCCGGGGGTTTTTCTTCCGAGGCTCTTCTCTCCAGGGTCCTGGAAAGCTCCAGGGCCAGCTTGACATTTACATCCGCCTTTAGTAGTATTCTCTGGATCTCCTTTACCACCTCAGCTATCGTTTCCTTGTTGATGTAGCTGGAACCAGTGATTTTCCTG
>JAKAFX010000012.1:0-26488 GCA_021817735.1 Thermoplasmata archaeon
TGATCGCCTTTTCTATCTCCTCCAGGGCCTCGTCCATGGATCCAAGGCGCATGAGTATCTCCGCCTTGTCCCTGTGGTACTCGGGCCTTGAGTCGTCAAGCCTGATGGCCTCATTTAGGGCCTTGAGTGCGTCATAATCTTCCTTAAATTCAGTGAGGATCAGGGACTTGTAGTAATGATATTCAGACAAATTGCCGTCGGCCCGGATGGCTTCATTGATTTCCTTCAGTGACTCATTGAGTTTCTTGAGGCTATACAGGGATACTCCTTTCTTGAATTTCATCTCATGGTCCTTTGGTTCCTTTGCAAGGACAAGGTTAATGTCACTTATCGCCTCACTGTACTTCTTCAGGTCAAAGAGGACTCTTCCCCTTGCCTTCCTGTACTCTAGCCTGGTCTCGTTAAGAGATACGGCCTGGTTCAGCTCTTCCAGGGCCTCGGGCAGCCGAACTGCGTTATAAAGTACTAAAGCCTTCTTATAATGGTATTCTGGTTGCTTTGGGTCTGCCTTGATTGCATCATCATATTGCTTCAGGGCATCCATTGCGTTGCCCGTAGTCAGCAGAATCGTTCCCTTTGAGTACTGATATTTCGGGTTCTTCGGGTCAAGTTTGATCGCTTCCTCGATCTCCGCAAATGCTTCTTCCTTGCGGCCCATTTCGGACAGGACAAGTCCTTTCTCACCGTGGTACTCCGCCTTTGTATTGTCAATTATTATTGAAGTGTTGAACTCTTCCAGTGCTTCGTTGAGGTTACCTCCCTTGTGAAGCACCACCCCTCTCCTGAAGTGATAATCCCCGTTTTTGGAATCAACCTTCAAAGCTTCCTGGTATTCCTTTGCAGCATCGCCGAACTTTCCAACTCCTTCATACAATACAGCCCGTTTGAAGTGAAATTCTGGATTGTTCCCCGAGAGTTTCAGGATGCTGTCATACTCTTCGATGGCTTCGTCATGCATATCGAGTTCATCTAGAATCATCACCCTAGTCAGGTGATACTCAAGGTTGTTTGAGTCTCTTGATATTGCAGTGGAAATCTCAGTTTCTGCTTCCTTCTTCTTTCCCATCTTCAGGAGGACAAGGGCTTTCTTGTAATAAGCCTCAGAACCATTTGGATCGCAATCAACCGCCTGTTGGAAACACTTGAGAGCATCGTCAAGCTTATCCATTTCCTGGAGAATCTCAGCTTTTCTGATATATGCCTCAAGATACTTGTTATCTCTGCTTAGGGCATCATCAAGTTCTTTCACTGCCTCCGCCTGGCGCCCAAGCTTGTTAAGTATGTACCCCCTCTCAAAATGGAAAACAGGATCCTCTGGGGCAATCCTGATTGCCTCATTGTATTCCCAGAGTGCCTCTTCATACTTCTTAGCAGACCTTAGCGCGTACGCGAGGTCACGATGAAACTGTGGCTCGAGGGGATCAAGCTTTACCGCCTCCTTCTCTTCCTTGATGGCCTCCTGAACCTTCCCTGCCAGTAACAGGCAGTTTCCCTTGTTATTTCTGTAAGTAGGATCCCTTGGATTTAGTTCTAGGGCTTCATTATACCTCTGGATAGCCTCATCATAATTTCCCATCTCGGTCAGGATGTTTCCATAGTCGTTGTAGTAGTCCGGATCACGGGGGTTGATCTTCAGTGATTCGTTAAGCTCCTTTACAGCCTCCTCTAGTTTGCCCAGGTCGTGCATTACTATTGCTCTTGAATAGTGGTATCCCGCTTCTCCTGGATTCAACTTTAACGCTATGTTAAAATCAGAAAGTGCACTACCAGTGTCCCCTGAGTTATAAAAAGAAAGTCCCCTATTATAGTAATACGTGGCATCATCAGGATTCAGGTCTATGGCCTTCGAGTAGCTCTCCACAGCCTCATCGAACCTGCCTAGGTTGAACAGAACAACTCCACGGTTGTTGTGCGCAGTCGGGTTCTTTGGGTCTTTCTGCACTTCTGACGTATATTTCTTTAGGGCCTCTTCCTGATCCGCCGCACCCTTAATCAGGGTTCCTCTTGACGCGCTTTGGAGAGATTCTGCATCCTCTTCCTCCGCACTCTTACCACGGGCCACCATCAACACATCACTGAAAACTTCTGGCAATGTTAATTATGGTTATGCATTTTAATGTTATCGATTCATCCTGAATGCACAATTCTAATTAGATTTAGATTATCCTGCAGTGAGAGGGGTTTGCCGATTTTTGGTTCCTGACCACCATAAACAGGGGGAAAACAAAGATACCCTTCCTGATGACAGTTCAAGACCGTATACATTCCGGTGAACATCTATCTCGGTGCCGGACCTGTAATAATTTAGATATTGTAACTATAATCCATTATGCTCCATTCTGGGGTTCTCCGGACACAAGTGCAGTGAAACGGGTTTTGTACATCGAATCAAACTGATTTCCTTCTTGTCTCACCAGTGTTTGGCTGGGCCAGTAAACGTTTAAATATCTACCTGAATTCTCGTGCAAGTATAGGACCATACACGAAGGGCAATGTCCTTGACATCCCTGTGGGAAAGTCCAAGTTTTTGGACATTCCAGCAAGTGTAACGGTTCTTTCGGGTGAATAACCAATGGCAACACCGCATCATCCTAGAAGAGGATCTACAGCATACTATCCAAGAGTGCGAGCGAAATCCCAGCAGGGGAGCCTAAGGAGCTGGCCTGAAGTACACGACAAACCGAGGATTCAGGCATTCGCGGGCTACAAAGTCGGGATGACACACGTCGAGATGATAGATTACAGACAGCACAGCGTTACTGCTGGCCAGAATCTTATGAGTGCTGCGACAATCATAGAGGTACCCCCTCTAACTGTCGCGGGAGTGAGGTACTATGGCAGCGATGAGAATGGGCTGCGCGTAATATATGAGACATGGGCAGATAAGCAGAAAGACGAAATCTACAGGCGTATTCCAAAGAGGGAAAACGCTGAGCCAAAAGAAAAAAAGCAGGCCCCTGAAATCTCGCTAGTTGATGAAGTAAGACTTATTGTTCACACTAATCCTGGAATGGTAAGTGGGGTCCCAAGCAAAACGCCTGAGGTATTTGAAATCAACATATCAGGCAAGACTATCGCAGAGAAAATTGAATATGCAGATGGAAAGCTAGGTAAGGACATTCCGTTCTCTGAGTTTACGACGGCGGGGCACTTCGTGGATGTTATTGGGGTTACCAAGGGAAAAGGATTTACAGGTCATGTCGAAAGATTCGGCGTAAAGCTGCTCCCTAGGAAGAACAGGAAGCACAGGAGAATGATCGGAACGCTTGGTCCATGGCATCCAGACTGGGTACGGAACACAGTTCCACAGGCAGGTCAGATGGGTTACCAGCAGAGAACAGTTCACAATATCAGGGTACTCAAAGTTGGAACTAAGGATGAGGCGGACACAATTAATGTAAAAGGGGGGCACGTCGGATTCGGGCTTGTCAGGAACGATTTCATACTGGTTCATGGTTCCATTCCGGGCCCATCCAAGAGACTAATAAAGTTCAGGGATCCGGCAAGATCCAAGGGAAAAGCCGTCGCGGAGATAAAGTTGCCATACATTTCGCTAGAATCAAAGCAAGGTGATTAAATTGAAGTCCAACCTCTATTCTAAGACAGGAGATATTGTTAAGCAAATTGAACTCCCCAAGGTCTTCGAGACTGTTCCTAGAGTGGACCTGATTCGAAAGGCATTCAGGTCTAGTGTTTTATCCAGGCGCCAACCATATGGCTCTTATTATTTCTCTGGAATGCGGCGTGTGGGCCATAACTTGGGACCGAACCATGGGATATCCAGAATTCCGAGACTAGCAGGTGGATCCAGAGGAGTCATAAGCGCAAATATGGTGGGGGGAAGAAGCGCCCATTCTCCGAGAAATACCAAGAATCTCGTTATCAGAATAAACCGCAAGGAAAGAAGAATGGCATTGCAATCCGCGATATCTATGACTGCTGTGAGTAGCCTGGTTATCGCAAGGGGGCATAGGATTCCAACCGAACTACAGCTTCCCATAGTTGTGGAAGACTCCGTATCTCAAATCACTAGAACAAAGGATGCAATGGCCCTACTTACCCAGATTGGCATAGACGACGACATTGAGAGGGCCAAGGAAGGAGTTAAAATAAGAGCTGGTAGAGGGAAAATGAGGGGAAGGAAATACAGGAAACCGCTGAGCGTTCTGGTGGTTGGAACCGATAAGGAATCCCTCAGGCCATTTGCAAAGATATCCGGTGTGGACATCGCCGACGTGAAAAGCATGAGCATAAGGAAGCTAGCTCCAGGCGGGATAGGGGGAAGGCTGACTATGTTCACGGAGGGAGCTCTTAAGGCAATGGGTGAGAATCAATGACAAGATACATATACGCCCCTGTTGCAACCGAAAAGTCTATGATGCAAACCGAGAGGGAAAACAAGATTACATTCATGGTAGACAGAAAAGCAACAAGGGAAGACGTAAGGAAAGAAGTAGAGGAAAGGTTTGGAGTGAAGGTCACAGAAGTCAATGTGATGATTACGAAGAAGGGAAAGAAGGCTGTTGTCAGGTTGGACGAGAGCGTGTCTGCAGAGGAATTTGCGGGCAGGATCGGGATATTCTGAGGTGATTCTATGGGTAAGCATATTGTAGCGCAGAGAAGAGGAAAAGGAGGGCTTGTTTACAGAAGTCCGAGCCACAGGCATGTAGTTCCTGTCAAACTGCCACGTGATGGTTCATACCAGGTTAGAGACATCATACACGCACCAGGCAGAAATGCTCCTCTCCTGGTTCTCAGCAATAGCAACGGATCGACAAGCTACCAGCTAGGATTTAGAGGTGCATTCGTAGGGGAGAAGCTTTCAAGCGGCCCAGAAATCAGTGGCGAGGGATCTACGGTTCCACTCGGAACAGTTCCGGATGGGGCTGTTGTTCATAATATCGAAAGCATGCCCGGGGACGGAGGTAAATTCTGCCGCACTGCCGGGTCATCGGCACTTGTAGTCAGTCACGGTGATTTTGTCTCTGTGCGCCTCGCGTCCGGGAAGATCCGAAGATTCCATCCATCATGCAAAGCCACACTGGGCATTGTAGCGGGGTCTGGAGCAAGAGATATTCCCATTATGAAGGCAGGAAACCATATACATTACCTTAGGAGCAAGGCAAAGAGGCCATACACAGTGAGAGGAGTTGCTATGAATGCGATCAACCACCCCCATGGCGGTGGAAACCACCAGCATGTTGGGAGGCCAAGCACTGTTGGTACAGGGACACCTCCGGGTAGGAAGGTAGGAAGGCTGTCACCGCAGAAGAAGAGGAGGAAAGATTAATGGCGTCTAAGAAACCACCAGCATCAGTAAAATCTATTAAGAGAAAGGCCAGGAAGTCCCAGAAGATAGTTCTAGGGCGAACCCGGGAGTTCATGTACAAAGGGCATTCCATTGAAGAGCTTCTCAAGCTTGACATGGATGCAGTGAAGGAAATCGTCCCCTCCAGAGCAAGGAGATCACTGAGCAGGCCCATGAACCATGAGCAAACAGTTCTTCACAGGAAACTTCTTGGTCCAAAGCAGCAGGTAAAGACCCAGGTCAGGGACCTTATTATCATTCCGAGATACGTCGGGAAAATCATTGAAGTATACAACGGAAACGGGTACGTGAAGTTTGAGATAAAGCCAGAGATGATCGGGCATTATCTGGGAGAATATTCCCTAACAAGGAAGGAAGTGAAGCACTCTGGACCAGGAG
The DNA here is from genome assembly GCA_021817735.1 of Thermoplasmata archaeon. Lineage (GTDB taxonomy): Archaea > Thermoplasmatota > Thermoplasmata > Thermoplasmatales > Thermoplasmataceae > JAKAFX01. Next base: position 5,708 of record JAKAFX010000012.1, read on the forward strand.
TTGGAGCAACTAGATCTTCCAAATTCATGCCGCTGAAGTGATTGAAATGAAGGGTTACTCAATTCAGGAAATGCCAGAAAAAAGCGCAATTGCAAGAGCAGTGGAAGTGGATATCTCCTTGAAAGATGCGGTTAACGTTGCACACTTTATTAGGGGAATGGGAGCCGACGAGGCTGTCAGGACCATGGATGAAGTCATGGAGAAGAAGAAAGCGGTACCATATTTCAGGTACCTCGACTCCGTATCGCATAGGAAAGGCATCGGGCCCGGAAGATATCCTGTCAAGGCAGCGAAGGCATTCAAGGAAACTCTGGAGAATGCAATCGCAAATGCAGAGTTCAAAAACCTCAACGTGGAAAACCTCAGGGTCGTCCACGTAGAAGCCACCAAAGGCAGAATGCTGAAAAAGTACAGACCGAAGGCGCATGGATCAGCAGGTCTCTTCGTCAAGGATCTCGTGAACATATCAATGGTAGTCAAGGAGGAATCAGAATGAAGGAAAGGAAGTTCATTGCGGACTCTGTAAAAAAAGTTCTCGTTGCTGAGTATATTCGTAAGGAAACCGAGACTTCCGGGTTTGGGTCCATGGAGATGAAGAGAACCCCATTTGGAACAAATATAACTCTTTACGTCAACAAGCCGGGTCTCGTCATAGGAAGGAAAGGTTCAAAAGTGCAGGAAATAACTGAACATCTAGAGAAGACTTTCAAGCTTGAATCCCCTCAAATCGAGGTAAAGGAGATAGACAGGCCAGATCTAAACCCAAATGTAGTTTCAAAGAAAATCGCACTTACACTGGAGAAAGGATGGTCTTACAGGAGAGCAGGCAATACTGCCCTAAGAAAAACTATCGAGAATAACTGCAAAGGCGTGATTATAAGGATGGGCGGAAAGCTTTCTGGTGAAAGAGCCAGGTCACAGAAGTTTATACACGGTTCAATAAAATATTCTGGTGAGCCCGCAAGAACTGGAATGCAACGAGGCTTTTCAGTGGCAAAACTGAAGCTTGGGATTATAGGCATATCTGTAGGTATTCTAGATTCCGCTTACAAGCTGCCTGATGAGATAACGTTCGATAAGACCCCATTACCAGTAGTACACGACAAGCCAGAGGAAGCAATAAAGCCGGAAGGGGGTGAAATCACTGGAACTGAGAGCCAAACAACTGAGAGCAATGAGTAAGGAGGAACGAGAAACACAGCTGAAAAACCTTGAGCAATCTCTTTTTAAAGAGCGTGCCTCGGTGGCTATGGGTGGATCTCCAGTGAGTCCTGGAAAGATGCGGTCTGTGAGAAGGCAGATTGCCAGGGTGCTAACAGTGATGCACTCGGAGGACAAAAAGGAATGAAGGACAAGAATTTTACAGGAATCCCAAAGGAGCTGCAGCCTTGGGAGGGCTTTTCCAGGGACACGCAGTCAGTAAAGATTAGCGTGGACAAGAGGAGATACGGAAAAAGCGTTACCATAATCGAGGGTATCGATCCCAAGGAAGAGGACATATATGAAATAGCCAAGGTCCTCAAGAAGAAGGTAGCATCCGGAGGAACTGTAAAAGACGGCAGGACAGTCGAGTTACAGGGAGAACACAGGTCAGAGGTAAAGAAGATCCTCGATGAAATGGGATTCAAGACGGAAGTGGTTGGGAATGTATGAGGAATACATGATGCAGTTCATTGGAAAGAATACGGAGATAGTCACCTCAAGAAACCCTACCTACAGGGGTAAGACTGGCCTGGTCACTAATGAAACGAGGAATATGCTGATGATAGGGCACGACCACAGGACCCTCATGATTCCAAAGAAATCCATTTCATTCAAGATATTTCCAGAAGGAGTGGTCATAAACGGCAGGTATGCCTGCCTCACCCAGGAAGAGAGAGTAAAACAGTTCAGAAGAATCGAAAGAGCCATAAGGAAAGGAGAAGAGCTATGAAATCAGGAATCGGACTGGATGTACCAGTCCCAAAGGAAGAGTGCCATGACAGGAAATGTCCCTTTCATGGAGAGATAAGCGTCAGGGGGCAGGTCATGACTGCAACAGTCAAGTCTGCACAGATGAAAGGTAGCGCCGTGGTGTTCAGGTCGCTCAGGAAGAGACTACCAAAATTCGAGCGTAATATCACGAAGACTTACAGCTATCACGTTCATGTGCCGGAATGTATCCCGGTGGCTCCAGGCGACACAGTCAAGATTGCAGAGTGCAGAAAACTTGCGAAGACAATTTCTTACGTCATAGTCCAGAAGGTGAACCAATGAAGGGAATAGCCGGAAGACAGCACAGAGGTCTCCCACTGGGGGCAACCATGGTATGTGCAGACAACACCGGAGCCAAGATAATCAGCTTGATTGACGTCAAGGCATGGCACGGAGTTGCTAACAGGATCCCTGCTGCAGGTGTTGGCGACATGTTTATTGCTACCGTGAAGAAGGGGACCCCAGAGATGAGGAGCAAGGTCGTTTACGCAGTGGTAATAAGGCAAAGGAGGCCTTACAGGAGACCCAGTGGTACTATGGTTGAGTTTGAAGATAATGCAGCAGTTCTTGTAACACCAGAAGGTGAAGTAAGGGGTTCAGAAATCAAGGGCCCCGTGGCGAGAGAAGCATCTGAGAGATGGCCAAGGATAGCGGCAATAGCGTCCACCATAGTGTGAGGGAAGTCTAATGTTGAGTAAAGTTAAAGTTTCACTGAGTGGCGAGCTCAAGAAGAAATACGGAATTTCGAGTTTCCCTGTCTCGAAGGGAGACATAGTCAAGATCAGGAGCGGCTCAAGGAAAGGCGAAGGAGGTAAGGTAGATTCGGTGGATCATCGGCACGGAACGGTGATAATCGATGGGATAACTCTCAATACTGCAGATAACAAGCAAAAAGGAATGCCAATAGACCACAGCAACCTGATGATAACCAGGATGGACTTTTCAAATCCGGAACGTCTCGAGAAGGTCAAGGAGAAGGCATCAAGGAAAAATATAGTGGTGGAGGAAGAGCCCGAGCCTGTGGAAGCAGAACCTGAACCAGCTATCGAGCCATCAGGAGAAGAATCAGCTCCTGCGGTGGCAGGCGAATCAATGGAAGAGGAGCCTGAGCTATCCAAGGAGACCCTACCGGAAGCATCTGAAGAGGAGGAGAAGGATGATCAATAAAACCAAGACAATGATGGCTTCAAGAAGCCTTAAGGTACCAAGAAAGACGCACTTCTGGATCGTAACGCCAGCACCTGGCAGGCACACTAAGAGAGATGGCATAGCTTTACTGACAGTTATGAGGGACTATCTCAAGCTTGGAGACAAGGAGAGAGAGATTACCAGGATCATCTCATCAGGAAAAGTTAAGGTCGACGGTAAGGTGGTAAGGGACAGAAGATTCAACCTTGGATTCATGGATACTCTGACAGTAGACGGTCTTGACGACGTTTTCAGGATTGTGTATGACAAGAAGGGCAGGTTCGTTATCTCTAAGGTGAAAAAGCAGGACGCTCAGAAGAAGCTTGTCAAGATAGTTGGAAAGAAGGCTGAAGGAAAGGATGTCTTCAGGATATCATTCCACGACGGGCAGAATATAACATCAAAGGAAAAGGATCTAAAGCCAGGGGATGTGCTGCTTATCAAGACTCCTGACAAGTCAATCGAGGAAGTGCTTAAGCTGCAGCCAGGAAGCAAGGTATTCCTGACCGGCGGCACCCATGTAGGTCAGACTGCAATTGTGAAAACTGTCGAAGTCAAGGAATCCTCCCACGCCAATATGCTAACGTTTGAGGAAGGATTTGGAACAGTAGTGGATTATGCGTTTCCCATTGGGAACCAGAAATTTACCTTTGACCTAGGGGAGGTGATATCGCTTTGAATCCAATGGAGGAAGTGATCATAGACAAGGTCGTCGTCAATATTGGCGTTGGTCAGGCAGGGGACCGCCTGAACAAGGCTGTGAAGGTGCTTGAGCTTGTTACTAACAAGAAGCCGGTTCTAACAACATCAAGTAGCACAGTGAGGGACTTCAACATCAGGAAGGGGCTGACCATCGGAGCTAAGGTAACGCTCAGGAAGAATGACGCAGCCGAGTTCCTAAAGAGGGCTTTCTATGCCAAGGGCAACCGGATTACGTCATACTCATTTGACATGCATGGAAACGCTTACTTTGGAATAAGCGACTACACAGACTTCCAGGGAATGAAGTACGACCCCGAAATTGGAATATTCGGCATGGACGTTGCTATTGTGATGAAGAGAAGGGGAGGATACAGGGTGTCCAAGAGAAGAATAGGGAGAAAAAGCGTTCCAGCTGGAATTCGTGTTACCAAAGAAGAGACGATGGAGTACCTGAAAGACAAATTTGGGGTTACAACTGTAGGTGAGCAACTTGCCAAAAATTAAGCTTGAGCCAAAGAAATTCTACGGAAGGAAGGATGGATGCAAGAGATGCGGGAGGAAGCGGGGACTCGTAAGAAGATACGGTCTCAGGCTCTGCAGGCAGTGCTTCAGAGATACCGCTCCGATGCTTGGGTTCAGAAAGTATAGTTAGGTGATGAAATGAGACACGATCCTTTAAACGACATAATAAACCATATCAAGAATGCTTCAAAGATTGGAATTCAGGAGATAGAAGTCAGGCCAGCAGCAAGAACCATAGGGCGAGTCCTGAAGGTAATGCAGGACTACAACTATCTCAAGAGCTTCGAGGTTATTGAGGATAGCCAGGGCAGCAAATTCAAAATCATTCTCAGCGACACGATAAACAACTGTGGAGTCATAAAACCAAGATTCCCAGTGAAGATCAGGAACCTAGAGAAATACGAGGCAAGATATCTCCCTGCTCAGGACTACGGTATTCTGATACTCACTACCACAAGAGGCATCATGAGTCACGTGGAGGCCAGAAAGAACGGGCTGGGCGGGAAACTTCTCGCCTGGGTTTACTAGGGGGAAATGAAATGAGCATCAAATGGGAAACTAACGACGAGATAGCGGTCCCCAAGGGAATCAGCGTGGAGATTGACAATGGGCATGTCAAGTTTTCTGGTCCAAAAGGAAGCACATCACGCGTATTCAGGGACAATTACGTAAGAATTGAGAAGAGTGGCGACAAGGTTCTTGTCCAGATTTCGAAGAAGAACAAGAGGAACCTGGCTATTGCAGGCACATGGGGCTCCATGACAAGGACTCTCTTCAAGGGTGTTTCTGAAGGGTTCACTTATGAGATGAAGATCGACTATACTCATTTCCCGATGAGGGTATCGGTTAAGGGGAACACCACGGTTATTGAGAACTTCCTTGGGGAAAGATCCCACAGGAGTGCTGAAATCGTTGGATCCTCAAAAGTATCAGTCAAGGGAGACAGGATAACCATAACCGGGGTAGATAAAGAAGAGATAGGTCACACTGCATCAAACATTGAGAGGGCAACCAAGATTAAGGGGTTCGATCTCAGGGTTTTTCAGGATGGCATATATCTGCTTGGAGGTGTAGGCGATGAGTCAGCTTAAGCCGCAGCTTACAGAAGATGAAAAGAGGCTGCTCAAAAAGAAGAACGAATTGGCAAGGAAGAGAGTCGAATTCCACAGGCAGGAGTGGCACAGATACAAGAAACTTGGAGACTCTTGGAGAAAGCCAAGGGGAAAGCACTCAAAGCTCAGAGAACATATCGACACTAGGATACCAGTAGTTGATTCCGGTTTCAGGGGACCCAAATTAGTAAGGGGCCTTCATCCGTCTGGCTTCAGGGAAGTGCTTGTGCACACGCCGAAGGATCTGGAGAGTATAGACTCTAGCAAGTATGCTGCCAGGATTGGCTCAACCGTTGGTTCCAGAAAGCGTGAACTCATAGAGAAGAGAGCTCAGGAACTTAACATAAGGATACTCAATCCTGAGGTGAAGTAAGGTGAAGTCAGAAACAGCAAAGAAGATAGCGGCAGAAGAGCTAAAGGTAGGCGTGTCAAGGGTATGGATAGACGCCAATTCGGCAGAAGAGGTTCTAGAATCTGCGACAAGACAGGATATAAGGAACTTGATCAGGAGAAACGTTATCCAGGCGAAACCCGCAAAAGGTAATTCCAACGCAAGATTCAAGAAAAGGATCAAGCAGAGAGCAAAAGATAGGAGACGCGGCCCAGGATCTGTGAAGGGAACCAGGAACGCGAGATTCCCGCGCAAGACAAGATGGATAAAAACCATAAGGGCATTGCGCGACGAGTTGAAGAACATGAAGGAAAATGGAAATATCAACCCGAAGACCTACAGGAAGTATTACCGACAAATCAAGGGAGGAAACATTAGGTCGAGGGCCCAGCTTACGACACAGATAAAACAATCAGGATCATATGGTGAGAGCAAATGAGAACACCCACAGTGCTTAAGAGAAAGAGGCTGGGTATCACCGACTACAGGAAGAGGTACAAACTTGTCAAATCAGAGATCCCGCGACTGGTAGTCAGGCCATCCGGAAAGGGTGGGACAGTTCAGCTAGTAAGGTTTGATCCCGAAGGTGACAGGGTACTGAAGACAGTGACCCCGTCGACACTGGTAAAGGGTGGCATGGAAGTGAAAGGAAACAACACGTCTGTGTTCTACCTCATGGGATATTCCGTTGGGAAATTTGCAGTAAGCAACGGGATGGAGGAGGTTATACTCGACACAGGAAGGCATGTACTCTCGAAAGGAGGCAGGATTTCTGCTGTCATAAAAGGGTTTGTTGACGCAGGAGGCAATCTCCCGCATGACGAATCAATTCTGCCGGATGATAGCAGAATCCAGGGCAAGCATCTTAAATCAAAGAAAGCAAAGGACGCAGTGAAGGAAGAAATGAAGAAACTGGAGGGTAAGGCATGAGCGAGAACAACTGGATTCCCAGGACAAGACTGGGAAAGCTGGTATCAGAGGGAAAGCTGAAGACCATATCAGAAGTGATAAGGAGCAGGCTGCCTATTCAGGAATATGAGATCGTGGATTTCCTTCTTCCAGATCTTAAGGACGAAGTCCTCAACATAGAACGGGCCCAGAGAATGACTGACTCAGGAAGGAGAATGAGCTATTCCATCACCGCGGTAGTTGGAAACGGCGATGGATATATTGGAGTGGGAAGAGGCAGAGCGAAGGAAGCTGCCCCCGCAATAAGAAAAGCAGTCAACAATGCGAAGATGAATATTGTGGAGGTGAGGAGAGGCTGTGGTTCGTGGGAATGTGGATGTGGTCGTGCCCATACTCTTCCATTTCAGGTAACTGGATCTTCAGGTTCGGTCAGGGTCACCATAAAGCCCGCACCAAGAGGAGTAGGGCGGGCTGTTGGAGATATCGCCAAGATAATACTGGAGATGGCAGGAATAGAGGATGCTTGGGGATTTGCCAAAGGGCATACCAAGACCACAGTAAACTATGCCTTGGCAACATTTGATGCCCTTGTGCAAACATCAAGAATCAAGGTTAACCCTGCAATATTGCTCTCAACCCCGATTTACTCAGGAAGTGTGTTGAATGTTAGCGGTAATAAGAATTAGGGGCACCACGGGTATAAACCCAAGGGCCAGAAAAACAGGCGAATTGCTCAAGCTCCACAAGATCAACCACATGGTTCTGCTTGAGGACAATGATTCAACAAGAGGCATGCTGCAGGCTTTCAAGGACTATGCCACGTGGGGAGAGATAGACCAGAAGACCCTCGAACTTACGTTAATGCACAGAGCAAGGCTTCAGGGGAGAAAACCACTGACCGAGAATGATTTGGAAAAAGTTAAGGCAAAATCTTACTCCGATCTTGCGAAAAGCATTGTTTCAGGCAAAGTGAAGTATTCTGATATAGAAGGTATAGTGCCGGTGATTAGGCTCCATCCTCCAGTGAAGGGACTAGAATATGTACGCAAGTCCTACAATCAGGGTGGATCACTTGGGGACAGGGGCAAGGAGATAAACAATCTCATACTGAGGATGCTCAAACCAGGAGAGGACCTAAATGGTAAGAACACGAACTAAAAAGCTCAGAGGGGGCCATTACGGCCGAGGCATGAAGGCTGGCAGAGGGAAGGGGAAACGCGGAGGTTCGGGAATGGCCGGACTTGGGAAGCACAGGGCCATTTGGCTCATCAAGAACGACCCCTACCACTTCGGCGTTCATGGATTCACGAGTCACCATTACGGTAAGCCGAAGATCCCAATAACCCTGGGGGAACTTTCTGTGATGTATGAGGATCTTGGAAAGCGCGGTTTTGTGAACGAAACGTCAGGAATCGCAGAGATTGACCTAAAGACTGCAGGTTTTGATAAACTCCTTGGATCTGGGGAATTCAGGATAAAGTCGAAAATAATAATTCCGGAGGCCACGGAAAAGGCTATAAACAAGCTTTCTTCTTACGGAACAACGGTAGAGGTAGATGGATCAGGTCCAGCGGAATAAAGGCGCAGCAATACCCGTTGCAATCTTTTATGCCATAGTTCTTGCAGGCTTTGCATTCTTCGGCAAGATGGATGCTCTCTCTCTTCTTATAGCGGGAGTATTGCTGTTTCCTGTATTCGGGCTCATCTACTTGGTCGTAAGTTATGTTGGCCCAAAGAGAAGCAAACTCTATGGGTTGGAGTACCTCACATCGCTGCTGCCCGCTGTAAAGAAGCCAAAGGGTCACGTCCAGTTCAAGTACAAACTGATGTGGACCGCGCTCGTGGTAATCCTTTATTTTGCACTGACCAATATCTACATTTACGGGCTTAACACGACAAGCACTATCGACGTTTTTGCATCCTTCAGAGCAATATTTGCCGGAACAAATGGTTCCCTGATGGACTTGGGAATCGGCCCCATTGTTACTGCAAGCATAGTGATGCAGCTTTTCTCCGGAGCAAAGATATTCAATCTGGACCTTCAGAATTCTGAGGACAAGGCAGTCTATCAGGGTGTACAGAAGCTACTCATAATTGTGATGATATTCGTGGAAGCAATTCCACAGGCGTTTGGTTACCTGGTGCCGGACGCGAACCTGGTTGGTGGCTTAAATGGTTATGCACCCGGCTATGGGGAATTTCTTGCCCAGAGCATCATAATCACGCAGCTCTTCATAGGGACGTACCTTGTTTTCCTCTTCGATGAACTTGTGTCAAAATACGGCATTGGATCCGGGATATCCCTCTTCATTGCAGCCGGAGTTTCTCAGCAGCTATTTACTGGAACGTTCAACTGGGTTCCAGCGACTGCTGCCTCACCTCTTTCCCTCACTAACCCTCCAGCAGGAACTATTCCAAAGATACTCTACATCGTGTCGCATTCTCCAGGGTCTTACATGATCAGCCAGGGGCTCACCCAACTGTTGTTTGCTCCAGTCAACCCAATCACTGCTCTCCTTGGGACTATTCTCATATTCTTCATTGTTGCATACTTCCAGAGCAGCAAAATAGAACTGCCAATCAGCCATGAGAGGGTCAGAGGGGCAAGAGGCAGGTACCCCATCCAGCTTTTCTATGCGTCCAATATTCCTGTGATCCTTGCCACTGCGCTGCTTGCCAATGTGTCAATGTGGACTCTGCTCTTCTGGAGCAGTCCAGTGTTAAGTCACATTCCTATAATAGGACATAATGCACTCTTAGGGTCATACCCAACCGCAGCTCAACTTTCAACATTCGGTTCTGCGATTTCCAATACCACCCCGACAGGAGGGCTTGCATTTTACCTGTCTTCCCCAAATGGGCTAGCAGATTGGCTGTTCCCAATTTTGCAGCCTTCCGTGTATACCAACGTTCTTTTCGGTCACTCATCATTTGACGAGGCTATGCATATCCTTGGCTTCATGACCTTCATGATAGTATTTAGCGTGATTTTTGCCAGATTCTGGATTGAAACTACAAACATGGGCGCCAGTGCAGTTGCTAAGCAGATCCAATCAAGTGGAATGCAGATACCAGGCTTCAGGCGAGATCCAAAAGTCATGGAGCGCGTACTTAACCGGTATATACCTGCCGTAACTGTATTTAGCGGAGCAGCTGTGGGCTTGCTGGCAGGCGGGGCCAACCTAATAGGGACTGTAGGGCAGACCAGTGGAACAGGGTTGCTTCTTGCAGTCGGCATTGTAATTCAGTTTTATGAAGCCATGGGAAAAGAACAACTCATGGAAATGCATCCTGTTATCAGGCAGTTCTTTGCAGGGGCGTAAAAGGATGCGCGTAGTGATATCTGGGGTTGCTGGAGTAGGAAAATCAACAGTTCTTGAGTACGTATCTAAGAAGTCTCAATATGACATAGTAAACTATGGAACCTTAATGTTTGAGATGGCCAAGGAAATTGGACTAGTCAAGGACAGGGATGAATTGCGGAAGATGAATGTTGATACACAGATCAATCTCCAGAAGAAAGCATCATCCGCCATCGGGAAAATGGACAATGTCATAGTTGACACTCATATGGCCATAAAATCTCCACGCGGCTATCTCCCGGGTTTGCCGGAGTGGGTTCTCAGGGAACTGCGGATTTCGTCATTTTTCTTGATAGAGGCAGACTCATCTCTCATCCTGGACAGAAGGCGGAGGGACACAACCAGAAAAAGAGATACAGATACGCTTGAGGAGATTGAAGAACATCAACAGGTCAACAGGGCATTTGCCGTAGCATATTCTGTTTATACCGGAGCAACGGTTACCTTCATCAATAACCCGGAGGGCATGCCAGAAGAGGCTGGAAAAACAATAGCAAAAGCCCTCACTGGAGGAGAGTGAATGCAGCAGGGTAGACCAGCTCCAGCGCCAGTGAGTCCGGAGCAAAAGAAATTCATGATGTTCCAGATGATCTATCTACTGGTAAGCATCACGATGATATTTGTCATTACCAGTGAATCCCTTAGAAGCTCGATTGGGAATGGACTCAATTCCATATTTTATCCGCTGGTTGGATTCCAGGGCCAGTACCCGATTCTTACGATTGTCGTTTCCGGAATCCTGATCGGTGTCATAATGTCAGTGCCCAGGTACTTCTTTACAGACTGGCTCAGGATGGGAAGAATCCAGAACAGGAGCAGGGCGTTTTCCAAGGCGTACAGGGAGGCAATGGCCAAGAACCAGAGGGATAAACTCCAGAAGATGAGGAAATTGCAGATGGACATGATGGTAGAGAGCCAGATGGTGAGCATGAACACCTTGAAACCACTGATGGTGCTGACAATTTTCATCTTCCTGTTCTTCATATGGCTCTATGTGTTCGTTGCAGACCTATCATACCAACTTATCACTCTTCCTTGGGCCGCCAACGTGAACATTGCCACATCATCCTTATCCGTTTTCCCTTCCTGGATAGTAATATACATGTTTTCAAACCTCACAATTGGCTACTTCACAACCATGGTGATAAAGTACGTCGATTTCTCATACAAGCTCAGAAAGGCAGAGACTGCGGAAAGCGCCGTGTCATGAAAATCACCCTGAGTGGCCCGATTGGTAGCGGTAAGACAACGGTGGGAAAGATCATTGCAGAAAGGCTGGGATTGTCTTTTATATCTGGCGGAATGATCTTCAGGGAAAATGCCAGAAAGAGAAACATGAGCGTGGAGGAGTTTGTAATTCTTGCTGAGTCTGATCCTACTGTTGATCAACAGCAAGACAAGGAGATGCTCAGGATTCTCAGGGAGGACAGATCAATGGTTCTTGAATCACGCTTATCCGGGTGGCTCGCTTACAGCAACAATATAGAAGCATTCAAAGTCTTTGTAGATGCTGCACGAGACATCAGGGTCAAGAGAATTGCTGAACGGTTCGAAGGATCAATTGACCTGGCCAGCAAGAACTTGGACATCAGGGATGCGTCTGACCTGAGAAGGTATCGCGATTATTACGGTATAGACTATAGGCATCCTGGCTATTACGATCTTATTATAGACTCGAGCAATCTCACACCGGAGGAAGGCGCTGACCGTATCTATGGAGCAATCAGAGGAACCTGCTGAAGCGATCGAGGGGTTCATTGTTGTAGACAAGCCCAAGGGACCAACAAGTCACCAGGTCGATTACTGGATAAGGCAGATGACTGGAGTATCCAGAGTTGGGCATATAGGCACACTGGATCCATATGCATCTGGGGTGCTGGTCATGGCACTTGGCAAAGCAGCCAGGCTCATCGATGTTGCACACGAAGAGCCCAAAGAATATGTTGGCATATTGAGGTTCCATGGAGACATAGAGGAGCAGAGAGTTCTGGAATTATTCAAGCTCTTTACCGATGAAATATACCAGTTGCCTCCCCTGAGGTCTGCAGTAGCAAGGGTCGTAAGGAAAAGAAGAATTCACTCCCTGGAGCTATTGGAATTGAAGGATAGAATGGCCTTGTTCAAGGTCAAGTGTGACTCAGGCACTTATATCCGAACACTTTGCCTTGACATTGGATATGTTTCTGGATTGGGAGGCAACATGGAAGAGTTGCGAAGGGTTTCTACCGGCCCATTCACGGAAGAAATGGCTGTAACACTCCAAGAGGTCTCAGACGCCTGCCAGTTCTACCGGAAAGGAGACAGCAGGAAGATTAGGACAATGGTGAAGGACATCAACTTCCTTTTCAAGGATAAGCCAAAAATCGTGGTAAAGAAGTCAGCACTTTGGACTATTTCTCATGGGTCAGACCTATTTCCTGGAGGGGTTAAGGCAATACTGGGAAACCCTGTAAGGGGAGACAGAGTATGGGTCGTTACAGAGGATAATTCCATAGTGGGAACAGGAAGGATGCTGACTTCGTACAATGAACTCAGCGATCTGAAGATCGTGGACTTTGACAGAATACTTATAACGCCCCCGCATAACACAACCGTTGATGCCCCAAAAAGGAAGAGTAATGTGGTACGGCCTGAAACTGCCCGAGGGCGCACTCATGTTCAAGGGCCTCCGAGAAAACTACCTGGAAATTTTTCGAGAACTGAGAAACGGGAGAATCCCAGAACTGGAGAAAGAGACCAGCGCAGAAGTACCGGATCTAAGGGAATTCCTCCTGGATTTCGAAAAAAGAAGGATCGACGAAGAACTCACGGAAGATCTTCTTATCGTTAAGTTTGGGGCCTTCAGGGACAATCTTCACGAAACTATCAATTCTTATTATGAAGGAATCAGGAGTATTGGCCTTTTGGCAGGTATTTCTGAGACATCCCAGGATCCATGCCAGTTCTTCAGACATGTCCTGAGGCTTTCGGAGAACCATAAGCTTAAGGACCAGGTGGCAGCAATTTCTCAGACGGGCACTGGACTGTGTGACCTCAGGGAGAGTATAACAACCTTCCTTTCGCAGAAAGCACGGGAAAGCTACCCTAACCTTTCTGCGCTTGTGGGTGAGGATCTCGCCATTGATTTTGCGGTCCTTGCAGGTGGAAAGAAGAGAATGGTAAGAATGCCTTCCAGCACAATACAGGTTATAGGGGCCGAGAAGGCGCTGTTTAATCACCTGAGCAAGGGAAAGCGCCCTCCCAAGCATGGCATAATATTCAGGTTTCCTGGCCTTGCAGGTCTCCCAACTGCAAAGAGAGGCAAGGTGGCTCGAATGATTGCCAACAAGATGGCAATAGCCATCAGGGCAGACTACCTTGGTTCAAGAATAGACACCGAGTCCATGAGGTCAGCCATACTTGCTGCCATTAAAAGGGGTTCCGCCTAGTAGCCTTCGAGTTCAGTCTGGTACAGGTACTTCTCTCCTGGAATGCTCACTGGATAAATACCTGTGAGGCAGCCAAGGCATAGGGAATTCTCGCCCATTCCTATACTCTTCGTGAGACTGGATATTGAAAGGTATCCGAGAGAATCAGCGCCTAATTCTTTCCTCATTTCTTCCACCGATCTGCCAACTGCGAAGAACTGATCCCTGGTTTTCATGTCAACCCCGAAATAGCATGGGGCCACGACGGGAGGACATCCAATCCTGAGATGAACCTCGGTTGCACCGTTCTTCCTCAGCAATGCAACAACGTGCTTCAATGTGTTCCCTCTTATTATGCTGTCATCAACAAGCACAACCCTCTTTCCCTCAATTGCGGATTTAATGGTGTTAAGCTTCAGTTTAACAGCAGAAGTCCTGGATTTCTGCGTAGGCATGATGAAAGTCCTTGCGGAGTAACGATTCTTTATCAGGCCCTCACTGTATTCTATCCCTGAAGCTCTGGAATAGCCAAGTGCCTGTGCTCTCCCGGAGTCAGGGACAGGGATGACCACGTCTGCTTCAACGGGATATTCTCTCGAAAGTTGTTCTCCGATCCTTGTCCTGACCGAGAAAACTTCGACATCATCAATTATGCTGTCAGGTCTCGCAAAATATACATACTCGAACATGCAGTGTGCGATCCCGTCTCCCTTTGAAACCACGATGGTTTCAATGCCATCCTGCTTAATCTCAGCAACCTCACCAGGTGCAATGTTTCTTATGAGTTCTCCGCCCATTATGTCAAAAACACAACTTTCCGAAGCAACTATGTAGTTGTCGTTAACCTTTCCTACGACTAGGGGCCTGTTTCCCATTGGATCCCTCATGGCAAAGAGCCGGTCATTGATCATTAGTGCCGCAGCATAAGAGCCCTTAAGTTTCGAGACAGCTGACCTGAATCCATTCTTAATTCCTTTCTCGGAAATATCCCTGGAAAGTTGGATAAGCATGACTTCAGTGTCCGAGGAAGTCTGGAAAACAGACCCTTTTCGCTTTAGTTCTTCCTTTAGTGATTCTGCATTCGTTATCTCACCATTATGTGAGAGGGCCATGTAACCCATTGTATTGGATACGACAAATGGGCCAGCGTTCTCGAGAGTCTTGGTTCCCTGTGTAGAATACCTTGTGTGTCCGATCCCTACATTACCTACAAGGGGGTTGGGCACCATTCCGTCTCTTTCCGGAAAGACATCTGAGACAAGCCCCATTCCCTTCTTCAGGTTCATAACCGAACCATCGAAAGTGGCAATGCCAGCACTTTCCTGGCCCCTATGCTGGAGGGACCTTAACGACAGGAGGACACTATAGAATGCATTCTCGTTTCCGCGGAATCCTACTACCGCGCAGTGCTCATCTGGCTTTTGCCCAATTATATGATCTGATTCTTGGGTCTGGGAACCCACAGGAAGAGCACCTCTTTTGTCTGATGTGATAGGAATGCTGGCCACAGCGTCTGCATGTAATGTGAACTTTTCTCTTGCCCATTTTGCCCATTACGGCTGTTCCGTTGCTCATGTTTAGTCACCCGTTGAGGGAGAGATATATATGACATTGTCTCCTCTTACTAAAACTCGTTGATGGACTCCTTTGTTCTCGCTGTTAATAATCTCGCCGGCATTCTTGATTACAAGATTCATGTATATGTCGTACCCTTCCAGCACCCCGGAATAGACTCTCCTGCCCTTTACCTCTACCATGACACTCTTGTCTATGGACTGTCGCAGGACGTCCATGGGCTTTACTGCTGTGATTCCCGGCTTGGTCATTATGATTCCCGTCGCCGATATCCCGTCCATATTTAAGATTATGTGTGTTTGCCCTGCCCAGTAGCAGACGATTCTAAAGTCCAATATGGACGGGGGTGGACTATAAGTGTGAGTTATAGGTCTATAATTATGTACTACGCAGCCAGATCCAGCTAAATATAAGGAAAGGACTGAGAAGAACGTAGTAACTTTGCTGGGACTACTATTCCTCATGCATTTTTGCGATAATCGAAAACAGGTGATGTTTTTACCCAAGTCATTCTGGCAAATCCAGGATATTATCAGCACTTCAACTCGAATTCTGCCATAGCAGAAGTTGCTCTATTGTATTCGTGAATTTGCGTGCAGTTTACTATTAAACGATTGGGTCGTTGTAATCTTATTCACCTATCTGGCCAGTTGATTCCTCTTCGTATATTTTAACATAGAGAGCAAAAAAGCACACTTGAACGATTATCGATACAGACAATCGCTCTTCAAAAAAGATTCAAGATTGATTCTAGCCGTAACGAATGAAAACTGAAGGTCCTAATCCAACGTGAATCGAAAGAAGTAATTTCAAACTTAAATAGCAACAGACAAAGAAAGGTATAGCCGAGTATAGCATGGAAAAAATTGGCACGGCCCACTGTCTGTCGCGAAATCTCAACCATAGCTTGCAGTTCCTGCCGCATTGTTCAATGGAAGTGGCCTATCCACCGATATTAGAAACCACCAAGGAGCGTATTCCAAATATATGTACGGATTCCAGAATGTTTTCAATTGGGGTCTGGGAACTGCATAACGTGCAAATAAATATTTAAGGAGAGCGAATATAGCAGTTCGAAACACAATGAGCTGGCAGGAAGCTGAGGTCAGGGAACTCAAAGTTGGCAGATACATGCTGGTGGAAGAGTCGCCATGCAAAATCATGGAAATTACAATGTCAAAACCAGGGAAACACGGCGAGGCCAAGGCCAGAATCGTGGCCATAGGGATTTTCGACAGCCAGAAACACAGTGTTGTATTCCCTGTCAAGCACAAGGTAAAGGTTCCAATCATTGAGAAGAAGAATGCTCAGGTTCTTTCAATTTCTAACAAGGAAGTGCAATTGATGGACTCAGACACTTTTGAGACCTTCGTCCTTCCACTCACCGACGACATCATTGACAGAGTCAAACCCGGTACAGAAATTCCTTACTGGGAGGCAATGGGAAAACGCAAAATCATGTTTCAGAACTGAGCAGTTTCTTTTCCAGACTCAGAATAGCAGATGCGCTTTCCGACTACGGAGACGCAGATTACGTGATTTTTGGGGTTCCATTTGATGGCACCTCGAGTTTCAGAAAGGGATCCAGCCTAGCTCCGGATTCTGTTAGAAAGGCGTACACAAACCTTGAGTCATTTGATGTGTATCACAACATTGACTTTTCCAAGCTCAAAATATGTGATCTAGGTGACCTCTTTGAGTCGGAGGATGTGAAAGAAGTCACTGGCAATGTCAGGGAGGTGGTTTCCATGATCCGGTCGGACAATAAGATCCCGATCATGATAGGAGGAGAGCACTCCATAACCTCAGGATCCATAAGCTGCTTCAAGGACTCCACAATGATCATCATTGATGCTCATTCAGATTTCAGGGACGAATACATGGGCAACCCATTGAATCACGCCTGCGTTACGAGGAGGTCTCTGGAAGTCCTTGGGCCGGGGAAGATCTTCTCTGTTGGTACCAGGTCCGTCTCCAGAGAAGAATTCGAGTCACCAGAGTTCAGGAAGGTGCGATTCTTCTATTCTGATGAAGTGAGAGAAAAGGGGATTCAGTCAGTGATAAAAGAAATAGAGCAGAGTGTAGGCTCCAGCGTTTATTTCTCAATAGACATGGATGGGATAGATCCAGCATATGCCCCAGGCGTTGGAACCCCAGAACCCTTCGGCTTGACAGATGTTGATGTGAGGGAACTGGTTAGACACTTTGCATCGAAGATAGATGGATTTGATATTCTGGAGTTCACCCCTGTTTATGACAACGGTAATACATCTATGCTTGCGGCCAAGCTCATCCAGGAATTCATAGGGTCCAGGGAGTCCAGCAGATTGAGACATCATAAAAAGAAGTGATGACTGGGATTTTCTAATCTTAACTTAGGCTTACCTAAGAATTTGTTTTCAAGAACTACTAAAATGTTTAATATTCCACGCTTATGGGCAACAAGATGGCAAACCTGCCGGAGATATTACTTCTATCGAGTATCATGGGGTTCTCTATCCTGCTATCGTATCCAATTGTATTAAGACGCAGAGTTAGCGCTAGAACCACTCACTTCCTCGCTTCTGTGGCGGTGGGTATTTTGATCTTCCTCATTGCGGACGTGTTTTCAGATGCTTCTTCTCTGATCTATAATGGCACATACTATGGATATGGATCCAACTCATTCTATGATCTTGTATTCGGCTCGAGCCTTGCAGGTGGTTTTTTCGTCCTGTATCTCCTTGAGTCAGGCTCACTGGATAAAAGCGGGCCTTACAAACTCTCCTTCATGATTGCGATAGGAATCGGTTTCCAGAACCTGACCGAAGGGCTGGTATTCGGGGCACTTGGTGTTTCGATTGGGCTGGCCAGCGTTACCTTGGTAGTGCTGGTAGGCTTCATACTTCAGAATCTTACGGAGGGATTCCCCATCATGGCTCCATTCATAGGAAAGACGGGCTTCAAGAAGGTACCAGTCCTGCTCTTCCTGGTAATAGGAGGGATTCCCGCTGTTCTTGGTAGCGGTATTGGATACTTCTATAATGGTACCGTTCTTGGCCTTTTATTTGACGGACTTGCAATAGGGGCCATGTTCTATGTTATCCTACCCATCCTGAAAATGCTTTTGTCCAACAGGGACACAGGGCTAGGAAGGCTTGCCTATGCAGGCGCTTTTGCAGGCTTTATTATTGGATTCGCAGTAAATTTGATTTAAAGTTGATGCAAACAGGCCCAGGTAGTTAGAAAAAATAAAAAATTATATGCCCAGCCTATGGGCAATTTCAGCTCCCTTAGATATCCTTATTGTGCATGGTGTCGGAAGCTTTATTGAAGCCTTGTGAAGAATCTGTTTGAGGTTACCCGCATTCTCCTTGTTCACCCTTGCAACCATTATGATGTCACCAGAGTGCACTCTAGCAGCGGTCCCGACCGGCTTGCCGAACGCCATACTCATTCCACTTGATATCCTGTCTGCTCCGGCCCCGGTTGCCATTTTGTGCTCCCTCAGGACATGGTGCGGGTATGGCCTAATCTGCAGGAAGAAATTCTCAATCCCAACAAGCTCTGAAAGTTTTCGGTTGACTGCAACCCTGGCGGCTTCCAGCGCATTGTGCCTTATCTGGCATGACTCGTTTGCAACGAGTTGCAGTTCAATTTCGAAATCCTTTCTCTGGTTTCCCTGTATAAAGGTTGTAATCTTCGGGTACGGGACACCGCCCATGAACTCCTTTCGAGTGTATGCAGGTCCGCTGATCTTCGTATACATCCTTGCAGGCTTTGTGACCATCTGTCTCAAACCTAGATAGCAGCGAATATAAAAAAGAAATCTCTTGCGCATGAAGCAGTCATGAACTCCATTTGACATATCTACCTATTCACGCAAAAGTAAATATACCACTATCGACATAATAGCGACAATGGATCGAAGGCAGCTAATAGACGTCTCCCATATTTCATCGAAAGGTTCATCGTACAGGATAACCCTGCCCAGGAAGATCGTGCAGAAACTCAATCTTTCCCCAGACGACATTATAGCGTTCTATGATGACAATGGGATCAAGATAGATAAATTGCAATAGCAACAAAGCACTACCCTGAAGACTTCAACATAATGGTTAGTAAGGGTGATTTGATCTGCTGAGAAAGGGCTTTCCGTTAGCTAGTTTCCTCTTTTCAGTAGGATTCTTCTCTCTTGTGTTTACTTTCCCACTGCTTGCGACTACCTATGGATTTGACTATACAGAGATTGGTGTACTTGGGCTTTTCATATCCATTCCCTTCATACTTGTTTCAGCCCTGCAGGAGAGGATATCTGCTCACCTGATCAGGGTCCAGGCACTGGTTGCCGCCTTTTCGCTTACAGTGGCATCGCTGCTATTCATGATCTATTCATCGACGGTGTTTGTCATAGCCCTTGGCATTGTGAGTACAATCCAAGCATTTTTCTGGGTAAGCGTAGAAGTGATGCTTGGATACTCTGAAGATCCAATGAGCTCCGAGAAGTACTCTTCAGCGTGGGGAATTCCAAACTTTGCGATGCCATCCATAGCGGGAGTAGTGGCCCAGATAAGCGGGTTTATACCAATATTTCTCTATTCTTCTGCCTTTTTCTTAGCTGCAGGGTTGTTCATACCAACACCGACGATAAATCGCATTGCGAAATCTAAGAAGGTTACTAACTGGCTTTTTGTCCTGCCTATGCTGTTTGCAGGAATATCCTCAGGGTTCTATTCTTACGTGATGATACCATTTTTCAGGTATAGTGGGTACTCGTACTTTTCCATTGGAATCGCATCGTCTGTTCCAACTCTGGTGACGGTGCTTGGTTTTATTATTCTCACACTGAGGCCAATGCACAGTATAGTTCGGAATACCCAGGTATCCTCTGCCCTCATACTTGTGCCAGTCCTGCTGATCTTCTATCATCCTATCTGGTTCATAGTGGCTGCAGCTTCAATCGCTTCCGCGGGGGTAGCAATTGCATTTGGGAGGATCCTATCTTACATTTCCAGGGATGCGTCTCCTGAACGGGGCGTTTTCTATTATGAAAGTTTCTTTGGAACGGGCTTCCTTACTGGCTCAGTGGTGGGAAGCTTGTTTTTCCAGTATTCTGGCTTTGTTGCAGTGCTGCCACTATTCATTCCATGCGGAGTCTACCTTGCCTACGTGACTCTTAAAAAAACGGGCGGAAAGGCACGATTTAAAGCTCTCTCTATCTAGGTCTCTTCTGGAACTCTATCTTGATGTTCATTGGTCCTGCATAGTCCCTGTCTACTTTCCCGCTGCAGTTGCTGCAGGTCATCGACAGGTCGTTTTCGACTTTGAAGGTAGCGCTTCCGCAGGAAGGACATGAAGACCTTATCCAGAGGTCTTTTGGATCAAGCGATATTGATCGAGGCGGTTTATTATCCGTAGCCACCTTCCTGGTCCTTGACTCTGAAATTTGCGTAATTTTCAGCAGCGAACCTGCAAGGCCCATAAAGGAAAACAACAGAATGACCAGGAAGACACTTGTTGAAATATACCCATTGAGGGTGCTTGTGTCGGTTGACGTGACCGTATAAATTGCCGATAAAGTATTGAACGAAAATGATGCCAGGAAGAATTCTTTCAGGCCAAACCTGAAGTAGATAGCGATTAGGAGGAAAGAGGTGAAC
>JAKAFX010000012.1:26588-28819 GCA_021817735.1 Thermoplasmata archaeon
TAGCAACGAAAGATATTACTGGTCCCAGATTACGAGCTATTCCTGGATAGAAAGCGAAATATACGACAATAGCTACCGCAATTCCTATCCACCCAACGAATTCTGCAACTTCATAGAAGGTGCTCCTTGAGGCCAGTATATCACTCTCCCTTTCTTATTCAGTTCTGCTGTAGGTTTATCACGAGCCTCTTGTTTATCTTACCCTTCACAAGAGTGGTCTTGATCACTATTTTTCCAACTTCCCGTGTGTTACGGACCTGTGTTCCCATGTCTGGCATTGCAGGTAGCCCATCAATCATGGTCAACCTGATTTTATCGTAATCCGGGATCTTGCCTCTTACAAAATCGACCAGCCTCCTGTCATTAGCAAACTCCTCCTTTGAGATATAGGCAGTCTTGACGTCCAGGCCCGAGGATACAAATTCATTTGCCTCGGTTTCCAACTTCTTCACCATTTCTTCGGTGAGGTCTTCAACCATCACGTCAATCCATGCATGATCCTCATAGGTCTGGTTAACCCTGATTGAACAACCGTAGTCCCTGAAAGCTATACCTCCAAGTATGAACAATGCAGTCCTGTGCCTCATGTGCCCGTACCTGATGTCCCAGTTAATGACCTGTTTCACGGTTTTTCCCTTTATGTCCTGTGGATAGGTGTCAAGAGACATGAGGTGGATCCAGAGACCATCAATCCATGAATCAACAATCATGTATTTCTTGCCATCAATAATGACGTCTCCTTTGTCGTTGGGTTGTCCTTCGCTGGTTGGAAAGAAAACAGACCGATCTACGGTCAAGTCCGTGAATTCTACCATCTGGACTGTACCTTCCGCTTCAGTTTTGTAAGGATCATCCAGATACAATTTCTCGGTGCCCATAGCGAGTGAAACCCTGAAATTATTTATTACTTCCTTAAGTCTGGAATTTGAACTCGATTCAAGTGCTTGAACTGGAAAGAATCCTCCATCCTTGATGGAATTGAATACATTTCCGGTCATTTAATGAACGTAACTTCCAAACATCAAAGCCTCCAGCCGACTGGCATCTTCTTCTGATCCTGCACTGCTTTACACTGGAAAGGGCATATATGGGTTTGAAGGGTACAACCCAGATCGCAGTTCCTGATTCAGCAAATAATATCCTCTTGTCAAACGAGATTCAATGCACGATGGCACGAATCTATTTTCTATGGCACACAGTGAACCTAACTAAGTTCCCAGTTTCCAATAACCTATAATTAATGGGAGTGGATTGCCGTCCGATGTCTTCGGATGATCTTGATTTCCTGTATGGCCTCAAACGGGAAGGGATCAAGATGGATCTATCCATAATGAGACAGCTGTCCCAGCGCCTGGGAAATCCACAAGATTCCTTTGAATCATTCCACATCACCGGAACAAACGGCAAGGGTTCTACCTCAGCGTTCATATTCAATGTCATAAAGAACCTTGGTGTCTCTGGCCTTTACACATCACCTCACCTTATCAGGTTCAACGAGCGGATTGCAGTGAATGACCATCTCATAGAGGATTCATACCTCGAGAAATTTATGGAGGAAAACAGGGACCTTATTCTAAGCCTGATGCAGGCAGACAGAAACCCAACATTCTTTGAAACGACGACAATGATCGCTTTTCAGTACTTCAAGGACCGAAAGGTGCAACTCGCTTCTATAGAGGTCGGCCTGGGTGGGAGGCTAGATTCCACAAACATAATCACCCCGCTGGTCAGCGTCATAGCTTCTGTAGGGTACGAACATGCCGACAAGCTCGGCTGCTCGCTGGAATCAATAGCATATGAAAAAGCGGGCATAATAAAGAAGGGAAAACCCGTTGTTCTGGGTGATAGCAAACCTCCAGTGGTGAAAACAGTGAAGAGGATTGCTGACATTAACGGGAGCAAACTTATTCGGGTAGACAACGACGCAAAAATTTCAAATTTTGAAATGTCGCTGGAAGGCACCAGGTTTTCCATAAGTACAGCACAGGATCGGTATGACCTGGAGACATCTCTTATTGGAGATTTCCAGACAAGAAATGCAGCAATGGCAATACTTGCCCTTGAGGCCAGTGAAGTGCGAGGGCTTTCAAGAAAGGCGGTAGAGAATGGAATAAGGAATACAGTTTGGCCAGGACGGATGGAGATCATATCCAGAAACCCTCTTGTTATTGTTGACTCTGCTCATAACCCTCCGGCAGCCAATGCCCTAAGCCAGAATATATGCCGTATCC
>JAKAFX010000065.1 GCA_021817735.1 Thermoplasmata archaeon
GTACGGATCATACTCCACCCCGGATGGCCCTTTTATGGAACTCAAGAGAGACATGATGGAGTCCATGAGGAATTCAAGGCGCATCATAGAGAGGGTCACGAGAGAATTTGCAGACGCATTCGGAAGGGAATATTCCGGCCTGATTGAACAGTACATGATGTCTGATGCGGATTACGCGCTCATTGCTTCTGGGACGCTTGCATCAACAGGCAAGTACGTTGTGGGCAAGCTAAGGGAAAAAGGATGGAAGGTTGGCCTAATCAGGATAAGGTTCTTCAGGCCGTTTCCGGATGAAGAGCTAGTTAAGGCAGTTTCGGGGCTAAAGGGCGTAGGCGTTCTCGACAGATCGGTGTCCTTCAGTCCAGCAGGTTCCATGGCAAACGAGGTCAGGGCTGCACTATACAGAAAATCGAATATCCCGGTCGCAGGCTTCATAGCAGGACTTGGAGGCAGGGACGTGAAGGTGGAAGATTTCCAGAACATGTTCCAAATGATAAGGGATGGATTCTCAGGCTCGACCTACGTCAATGTCAGGGGAGGTGCATGATATGCCGTTTTCCATACCACGGGAGGAGTTCATGGAGCCGGGACACACCGCATGTCACGGCTGCGGAGCGACTCTTGCCATGAGATATGTGCTCAAGGCGCTTGGAAAGAATACTGTAGTATCTGTCCCTGCATCCTGCTGGGCAGTCATCCCTGGAGCAATGCCCAACAGGACGCTTGACGTACCTATGGTTTACACCCCATTCGCTGCTACCGGTGCTTCCATAACCGGCCTAAGAGCAGCTTTTGACATACTTGGCAAGGAAGACTACAACGTTGTAGGGTTTGCCGGTGACGGCGGAACTGCTGATATAGGGCTTCAGTCGCTTTCTGGAGCAATGGAGAGGGGGCACAATGTGTTCTATATTATGTATGACAATGAGGGTTATATGAACACTGGTGTGCAGCGTTCAGGCAGCACACCTTACGGTGCAGAGACAACTACTACGCCTGTCAGGGCTGAAAAGAACTTCAAGCACCAGCAGAAGAAGGTTGTCGCAGACCTCATGATGGCCCAGGGAGTTCCTTATGTTGCGACTGCAACAGTCGCCTATCCTGAAGACTTGATCCGGAAGATAGGGAACGCAAAGAAGATTGCGGGCCCAAAGTTCATTCAGGTACTCAGCCCATGCCCTACCGGCTGGTATTTCCCTACAGAGAAAACAGTTGAAATCTCCAGGATGGCAGTCCAGTCCGGTATGTTCCCTCTTTACGAATATTATGACGGAAAACTAAGGGTAACAAAGCCCTCAAGGCCGTTGAGCATAAGGGAATATGTGTCAGCCCAGGACAGGTTCCTGCATCTTGAGGATGAAGACATAGAGAGGCTACAGGTAACAGTGGACCAGAGAATGAAAACCCTTCTGGACAGGGAAAGGGAAACCTCCGGCGCATAACAGGCACCGGCCTTTGGTGCCTTGGTTTTATTTATTAACTAATTTACGCTCCCAGATTATGATGGAGTTCCAGAGTTTCGAGAGAGGTGGAAGATCCTACGAGTTCATCAGGATACCCTTTGACAAGGCACCTCTTGTGATGATACGAGGGAAGAAGGGTTTCGTTATGTGCGGGTACCTCAACATTGAAACTTCGGAGAAGCTTGGTGACCTGGCAATAAGGGTGACGGGTGTAAAAGACCTCCAGACGGTTCTCGACGCAAAGGTTGCCCAGCTTACCACTCGAGCACGAGAATCCGGAATAAAAGAAGGGGACACTGTATCGGACATCCTTCACCTGATTTAGATGAGCACAATGCCGCCGCAATTTTTCTGACTTTTCGAAGGGCATACCGATAAAAAAATTAATACTTCATGACAATCCACTCCGGATATGTACGGTAGCATATTCGGCTGGGAAATCTTTGTGCTGGTAGCAGCACTCATCGGCCTTGCGTACGCAGGAGTGCAGAGCTATCTCCTCCTGAAGATGAAAGTTGATGAACAGCTGCCACTTGAGATTTCAAATTATATAAAGGATGGATCAAACGCCTTCATGAAGAGGCAGTATACTGCGGTCTTCTCATTTGCCATAGTTCTGGCCATTGTGATTTTTGTTGCATTCTATGCAGGTGGAAACCCTGACGCCTGGAAACTGGCGGTAGGATTCCTGGTGGGTGCAATAGGATCTGCAGTTGCAGGACTCATAGGAATGAACATAGCAATAAGATCCAATGTAAGGACTGCAATAATGGCCAAGAAGGGGCTGAATCCAGCCCTGAAGCTTGCGTTCAGGGGAGGGAGTGTCACCGGGCTCAGCGTGATCTCCCTGGCACTTCTTGGTCTGATAGTGTTTTACATGCTCTTCAATGACCCGTCTGCAATGGTGGGCTACATTTTCGGCGCATCTCTCGTGAGCCTGTTTGCAAGGGTAGGAGGAGGTATTTACACAAAAGGTGCCGATGTAGGGGCAGATCTTGTGGGCAAGATAGAAGCTGGCATTCCTGAGGATGATCCAAGGAACCCCGCCACCATCGCTGACAATGTGGGAGACAATGTGGGAGACTGCGCTGGCATGGGTGCTGACCTGTTCGAGACATATGCTGTTACTGCACTTGCTTCAATGCTCCTTGCTTACCTGGTTGGAGGCATTGGAAACGGCGTCGAAGTTGGAACAGCTGGTGTCCTATTCCCACTGGTTCTTGGTGGAGTTGCAATTCTCTCAACAATAGCCGGAACCTTCTTTGTCAAGAAAGGTGAGGGCCAGAGGATAATGACCGCACTCTATAAGGGACTTATAGTAACCGTGGTCATCTCGGAGATAGGATTCTTCATCGTAAACTACCTGATGATGAATGGCAACGCCGCCATCTTCGTCGACACAATTGTCGGAACAGTCATCATGCTCGTTATGGTCTATGTAACCGAATACTACACATCTGAGAGGTTCTCGCCTGTGGCGAAGATTGCCAAGGCATCCACGACTGGAACCGGGACAAACATCATAACCGGCCTTGGATACGGCCTTCAGGCAGTCCTGATCCCGGCCCTGGTGATCGTGGGAGGGATAGTCGTCGCATACGGTCTTACCTCATACCTTGTGGGATCTGCATACGGGCTTTACGGAGTATCTGTTGCTGCAGCCTCTCTGCTTTCAGGGACTGGAATTATCATATCTATCGACTCGTATGGGCCAATCACTGACAATGCCGGGGGAATTGCGGAAATGTCTGGCTTTGACGAAAAGACCAGGAGAGAGGTTACTGATCCCCTGGATGCAGTGGGAAACACCACGAAAGCCGTGACCAAGGGATATGCCATTGGAAGCGCACTTCTGGCTGCACTGACATTGTTCGCTGCGTTCAAGACAGACATAGCATCCGCCTTCCCCGTGGTTGCCATAGACAACCCGCTGGTCCTTTCCGGGCTGATAATTGGGGCGGTCCTTCCTTTCTTCTTTACCTCGTACCTGATGAACGCCGTGGGAGTGGCGGCCTATGCCATTGTTGAGGAGGTCAGGTCCCAGTTTTCCAAGAACAAGGGAATTCTGGAAGGCACCTCGAAGCCGGACTATGGAAGGGCTGTGGATATTGTTACAAGGGAAGCGCTTCACCAACTTGCAGTTCCTGCCATTATAGGCATTCTCACACCAATACTGCTTGGCTTCATCCTTGGACCGCTTGCAGTTGCTGGGCTGCTTCTTGGAGTGATACTGGGTGGATTCCCGCTGGCCATTCTAATGACCGTTGGAGGGGGAGCTTGGGACAATGCCAAGAAGTACATCGAGCAGGGCAACTATGGCGGCAAGGGTTCAGAACCTCACAAGGCTGCAGTCGTTGGAGACACTGTCGGGGACGCGACAAAGGACACAGCTGGACCGGCAATCAACCCGCTGGTAAAAGTAGTGAACACGATCTCCATACTGTTCGTGACCCTGATGTTGAACCACTATGCGGTTTCCTCACTGATTTCTTTCCTGTGAGGAGACCAAATACCATTTTTCATTTCTTTTATTTCTTGAATATTTCGCACTTATCGCCAAATGAAACGCGAATTATGAAATCCGAGAATTTTGACATGGAACGCTGCAGTTGTGAGACTTTTCCCTCTTCCGAGATCAGGAGGACAAATCCCTGGCTTCCTCCGCCAAGCAACTTGGCCGCACGTGCCCCATTTCTTAGCGCATAGGAAATGATGTCGTCCACCTTTTGGTTAGTGACCCGGGAACCCAAAGTCTTCTTGATCTCCCATCCCCTGTTAATGCCTTCATAGAAGCTGTCAACATCGCCGTTCTTGAGATAGCCCCACATATCCAGTGTGAGATTCCTGATTTTCTCCATCCTTTCAAGGATATCCCTGTCTCCTGAACTTGATTTCCTGACCTGTTCCTCCAGCACCCTGGAACTCTCTCTTGTTCCTCCAGTGTAGAGAAGAAGGGAGCTCTCCGCGATGCGGGTTATCATCCCACTGTCATTCAGGAATTCATATTTTATTGAGCCATCGGTAGCGAATTCCATGAACTTGAACCCACCAATGGCAATCGCATAAGGGTCCTGTTTTCCCAGAAGAATGTTAAGCCTGTCTCTTTCCATCTCATAGGAAGTCTTCCCTATCTCCTCTCCGGAAGAATGTTTTCCGTTCATCTCGCTGAGCAGCCTAGTTATAGCGACTACCAAAGCACTTGAAGATCCCAACCCGGAACCCGGCGGGACATCGCTGCTGATGACAACCCGTCCCCTGTCGATGCCCTGTGCATTGAACAGGCCAGAAAGACGCTCGACAAATGCGTTTTCTCTCCTGTGCCTGGAGGTGAGCATGAAGCTCTTGACCAGGTCTCTTGTGGAAAGCTCAAGTGGGTTCTCGTCGTACGAATACCTTACCGTTACGCCCCTGTCAATGGTAGTGTTGATCACCGCTCCGCCGATCCGGTCGACGAATGGCGGGATGTCTGTACCGCCTCCGGCAAAACTTACTCTCAACGGCGCAATGGAGGTGAGGTTCCACATTGGTAAACTTGTAGGAAATTATTCCGTTGCCTATTTATCTATGCTCTGATTGCCTGCCTTCACCGGTAGCCTCCAAAATGATCGCAGTTGCTGTCAGAAGATGGTTGTTGTAATAACTTTTGTCTGCGCGGTTAAGATCGAGTTCTGTTCCCTAAGGCCAATACTCGACAGATGTTTTCAGATCCTCCACCCAGATATACTATTTTGGGGCCATACATTACCTGTATCATTCCTGCTAGAAACCAGAAAGGAATGTCACCTGCCAAGGTGCCCATGATGAAACAGAAAGCAAGGCCAGGACAATTTTGGTATCTGCTGGGCATCTCCGCGGGATAGAGGACACAGGAAACTGCCGGCGCCTTGATAAGAGCATCTGGTGGAGTTGAGATATGGACAGGGCTTTTACGTTGTGTAAGACCAACTGTATTGGGTCCGCTCATACCTGCCTCCACCTTTCTTGTATTCACCGCATCAAACAAATATTCTGAATGAAATCTATTTAAAAAGGCACATGTTCAGCTCATGCATGTCTCAACAGGCCTTGGAAAGAATAAACGGTTCGCTGAGCGGAAAGACTGAGCTCCTGATGAAGAAGAAGATAATCTCGTTGGGAAAGAACTACACTGTTACCGATCTGGATGGCAATATATTGTGCTTTGTCAGGCTAAATGCTGGCTCAAACATTGCTGGTAACATAGTATCTAACTATGGCGGCAGGTGGGTTGGCAGGTCGTTAAGTTATACCTACACGGTTTATGACGCTGATGACCAGGAGGCCCTGAAAATAGTAAAGAGCGGAGGCGCATGGAGTTCGAACTTTGATGTGGTAGAACCTGAAAGTCAGCAGAGGCTTGGACTAATCCAGTTAAAGCGGAGCCTGCTTCTCGGCGGGATGAAGGCTCAGTGGGTCAATCCCTCCAATCAGCTGGAATTATCCACGCAGGGAAATGTCATCAGAAGGAAGTACAGGATGGTCGACCTATCTGGTACAGAGGTTGCAAAGGTGAGGCACAAGATTGTCGCGATAAGGGATACCTGGAACCTTGAGGTATATGGGGGCCAGCATAACCTTCATGCGGTTGTCTTTGCAACTGTGCTTGATTTTGAAAAGGAAATGTGAGGTGCCCATCCAATTGCAGATACTGGCAGGCAATACCGGGAGCTGATATTTAAGGGATGAAGTAAGGGTTTCAGGCATGAGGCTGCATGGATCCTTTACTTGGGTCGCCAACATAGTTTGACACGATTACTCCTGTACCCGGGTCAATGAGAAGGGTCTCACCTTCCTCCGGTAGGCGGAAGAATCGTGTACGATGAACCACAGTTATCCCTTCTCCAGTCAGGTGTTCAATATGGTCGAGATCGATGTTGTTCTTCACGATGACCGCTTTAGTTTTCTTCCCAATATTTATCTCAGTCTGTGAACCTGCAATCACTATCTCTCCTTCTTCCCCCTTGGAGAATCTACCCTGAACCTTCTTTCCGAAGGAATATCCCCTTCCGACAAAGCTGCCCACCACTACTGCCCTCAGGTCGTTTGTGCCGCCGAACAGGAAATAAGGTGAACCAGATGTCACCACAAATCTTTCCCCAAATCTGAATACGCCTTCTGAGTGGAAGTAGTCGATCGCCTCTCCCAGAGT
>JAKAFX010000066.1 GCA_021817735.1 Thermoplasmata archaeon
GGAATGGAAATATTTGTTTCAGACTTCATGCACTACCAGAGAGGCTCGATTCAAGGTGAAAGCATTGTTCTGGACAGGCCAATGCCCTTGCTCCGAAAGAGGTTTGCAATCGCGAGCACAACGACATCTCCCAGGGTATTCGGCTACGCGGGCATCAAATGAGAATTTCACTGGCGGATTCCAGCTAACTCCAACTTTCTCTTCATGAGTTCAGGGCTCCCGATGTCTCTCCGGTGATAGAATCTTCCACTGATGCATTTCATCGACTCCTCCACGGCATGAGAGGCCTCTTCAATGCTCTGTGCGGTCGCAATCATGGCCAGTGATCTGGAAGAGGACATCCGAACCCTTGAGAGGGTTCCGGAGACTGCAGCATAGTAAATGTCGACATCTGGGTTTCCAGGATCTCCTACTTCAAGAACACCTGGTTCTGGGTTTGAGCCATAACCCACCGGCACTAAATACTTCAACACGGTGGATTTTCCATGGAAGTTCACGTAAGTCCTGAGATTTCCCTCGGCTATGCTGAAAAGTATGTCCAGCAGGTCATCGTCAAGGATATGCAGCACGTTAATCCCTTCTGGATCAGCAAATCTGGCGTTTATCTCTATCACTCTCAGGTCTTTGGCAGTCTGCATGAATTGGCCATACATAACCCCACGGAAGAGGTTACCCTCTTCTTTCATGGCCCTGATTATTTGCTGCATTATACCCACAGCTCTATCCCTGACATCATCCCTCAGAAATGGCAGGGAGTGATCACCATCCGTGATTGCACCCATTCCTCCTGTGTTGGGGCCAGTATCACCCTCGAACGCCCTCTTGTAATCCTGGGCTATGGGCATAGGGGCTACTCTTTCACCATCGGTGAAGGCCTGGAGGGAAAATTCCTCTCCTTGAATCTTCTCTTCTATGAGGACCCTGCCATCACGATCTAACACTTCATTTGCATAGGATAGACCTTCTGCAGGCGTCCTGAAATGGTCTCCCATGACCCTTACACCCTTGCCACCGGTAAGCCCAACAGGCTTAACCACGAATCCAGTGCCAAGATCCCTTAAATAGGAAGAAAGCTCCGCTGCATCGGTAAGAGTCCTAGACGGAATGTTTCCTTCTATGGAGTGCCTGGTCAGTACTGCCCTCATGTACTCCTTCGAGGTCTCTATTCTTGCAGCGCTCAATGAAGGTGATGCTACAGGAATCCCACTCTGCCAGAGTCGGTCTACAAGCGGAGTATTCAGCACGGGATCTGGTCCGATAAAAGCCAGTTCTACACCAGATTCCCTTGCAAATTTGAGGATCTTTTCATGATCGGTCTCATCCATTATACGATGATCGGTGCTCAACCTTAGTATCGAAGGGTTTTCATTCTTCAGGACAGCATAAACCGATGCCTCCGAGCGTACCATTGCCCTGCAGATAGCATCCTCCCTCCCTCCTCCTCCAACAAGCAATACTCGAGTCATTTTCCACTTCCGTCTGCATTCTTGAGGTAGTCTTCAACCTGCCTGTTGGTTATGTTGAAATACCTGTAGAATTTTTTTGTTACAGTGAACAGTTCTGTGTTACGGTAGCGCTCGGTTGAAAGGAACCCACGCTTTATGAACTTGTCAACGGTAGCATCGAAATCCGGGCCAAAGTTAACCCTTAGATCTCCCCGCTTGCAAGAAGGGTGCGCCGCCACAAAACCCAGAAGCATGAGTTCATCGTTCCTGAATTCAGGCTGTGAAACCGGTATAACAAGGTCGAGGAACTCTTCCCGGAGTTGAAGCTTGTACCGATTCCCGTTCTTTCTAATTTCAAGTGCGGAATAGATCGAATCGTAGGTCTTCGAAAGTTTTCTGAGTTCCCTGTACACCTCTGCGCTATCCACCCCGATGATCTGAGCAAGTTCTGCAGAGCTTAACGGTGTCTCGCTGGCGTAAAGAAGCGCTTCGATCTTGTTGCGAACCTCCATTGAGGTTATATTTTTATTGATTATTTATTATTTTTCGATGGAAAGCGGGGAAAAAATTCAGAATTACAACCGCATAATGCATGCGATCTCCACATAAATTCTTAAATGGAAAGCTATTTATGCCTCTGGTAGAAGGAAAAATGTTCTCAGTTAATGTTGTGGCTGATTACCTGTATGGTATAATCCTCGGTCTGGTCCTGGCTCTTTCTCTATTCCTTCTGGCAATCTCCGCAAGGGCACACAGGAAGTCGGGCTTGAGAATCGTGAGATTTCTTTCCGCTAGCTTTGTGGTGATATTGGTAATGGATCTAATCTTTATCGCCGATTACTTCTCCATTGTCACGGTGCCATTCAGCTCAACTGTTGTGCTCGTTCTGGTTCTGATCCTACTGCTGTTCTACTACGGGATCGTGAGGGGACTGTCATAGTTGAGGGAAAACAGCTCCACCAAGGAAATGCTCTTCGACTCCGTTGCAAAAAACCCAGGTCTTCATTTTAGGGAGCTGCAACGAAAAACAGGGCTTGCGGTGGGGCAACTCGAGTACCATCTGTATCAGCTCGAGAAGAACGGCAGGATAGTTTCAAGGCGCGATGGTAAGCTCATAAGGTTCTTCTCCAACGAAACTGGCACCATCAGGGAACGTAGCCTTGCGTTCCATCTCAGGAACAGGTTTTCCAGGGATATCATAACCACTCTCGTCAGGAACGATCTCAGGGAGATCAGGGAACGGGATCTGAAGAATGAAAAGGTGAACAGTGCCATACAAGCGATGCTGAAGGATGGGCTAATTGAAGAGGTAGGTAAACCGCCGGAACTTTCCATAAGGCTGAAAAACAAGGAAGAGGTCATATCATTCCTCAAGAGATATAAGCTAAGCTTTGTGGATCTGCTGGCTTTCTCGCTATTGGATCTGCTGGACTAGATGCTTTTCCTTCTGCGGTAGCTAGCGTAGGGGACCGCAATAAGCAATATACCAATTATCAGGCCGGAAACAATCAGTTCAGAGTGAAGAAGTATGAAGTGAACGATCTGACTTGCTGGGCCAGTAATGCTGACCTCACTGAGGTTAAGCCCGGGGATAGTCAGGTACGGATCCTGATAGAAAGTTGATGTCCCGTTGCCGAAGATGTATGAATATGTCAAAAATAATGAATTATCTTCCATTTTCGTAGTCGATGTCAGGTTCTTTTGAACACCGTCCACATAGTAGTTCCCCTGCCACCAGTAATATGCTATGGCATTGCTCAGGGTGCCTGTACCCACCGATAGTCCCCTGCTCTCAAGCCTCTCCTTATCAATTCTTGCCCTGAAGTCTTCCGATGAAAGCGGTGTGGAGGTCTTCACTGCCAGTTTCTGGACAAGAACCAACGAACCGCTGTAAGGAATTGGCTGGGTGAATATCACGTTGAAGCTAATTCCCATGGTGGAATTTGACAGGTTCCCATAGGTAAAGTTCTGTGACCCGCTATAGATCGCCATCTGATGGGAAGAAACTGCAGTCTTTGATATGTTCGCAACGACCCTGGCGTGGAACTCTTCAGGGAGATTGGCTCTTATCATGTTCTGGCCATTGAGGAAACTAAGATTCTGCACAAGCTGGTTTGAGAGTTGTTCAGCCTCTCCTGGGGAAGCCTGCTTGAAAGTCACATTTGCACCATAAGAAAACTCCCTGCTCCCGTTACCTGTTACTAACCCCCAGGACTCATTGCTGAACACGGAGAGATACGGTATCAGGGCCGGGACAAAGGATGGGCCAAAAGTCGAGACGTTGGTGTAATTGATTATAAGGATTAGTCCAAGCGTATCCATCTGTATTTCGAGACCACTGGGCAGGACAGTGGTGATCGACGGCTTCTGGCCCAGCGTGACCGAGATCCTGTCACTGCCTGACTGAGCCAGCGAAATTGCAGGTGTAGCCGCCAGAAGCAGTAATAAGGCAACTGAAACAGCAACAGCCTTCTTGTTCACGCAAAATCAACCTCAGTCTAAATATCTGCATTTTGGTACAATAATGAGCAGTAATGCATGCATAGCATTACTACCTTTCAGGGTCGAGCCTAGAGAAACTCTTCTTCAAGCTCAAGCATGACTTCGTTGAGGACTTCCTCAAATGCAGCGTTCCTGAATTCTCTTAGCCCTCCAATGTCTGTCCTCAGTTTGGCGACGAAGTCTTCATCTTCCTTGGAAAATTCAATGTTACAAATCAATTCCTGCATCGAGATCTAGAGCCGATGTGCAACCTGTAGAAAAAACTTACTGAACACAAATTGACTGTATATTGCAGTGGCACATTTTATAACCTGCAGTGAATTTCGATTCGTGTACATAATCAGGTATTCGGAGATAGCGCTAAAGGGACCAAGAGCAAGGTCCCAGATGGAGTCTCGCCTGATCTCGAACCTGAAAGCTTCTCTAGTGTCAAGGGGAGTTGACTTCTCCTTTTCAAAGGAACCAGGGAGAATATTCCTCGATAGCAACGGCTCAGCCGCTGAAGTTGAGGATGCTGTATCAAGAGTTTTTGGCGTAAAATCAATTTCTGAAGCCGTATCCATTGAGTTCACCAGCAAAGCAGAAATCATAGGGAAAGCCGTTGAACTGTTCTCTGAAGGCGTAAGAGGAAAGAAGTTTGCAGTGAGGGTCAGAAGAAGCGGTTCTCATACATTTACTTCTCGTGACCTGGAGGAACAGATCGGCAACGAACTCTTTCAAATCTCTGCTGGCGTGGATTTGGTTAGGCCTGATTTCACATGCTACTTGGAAGTCAGAAACAACCGGTGCTTCTTCTACTCTTCCATTCATTCTGGGCCTGGCGGACTGCCACTGGGCAGCGAAGGCAAGCTTGTATCCCTGATGTCTGGAGGGATAGACTCACCGGTGGCAGCGTGGATGATGCTCAGGAGAGGTTGCCCTGTCGACGCAATTTTCCTGGCTCTTGCACATCCGGTGGACACCTCTCAATTTCTGAATCAGTTTCTGAAGCTATATGATAACTGGTACTTTGGGTACAATCCCACCGTATATGTTGTGGACGGTACAGAAGCAGTTGAAAGGCTTACGGACGGTAAATCTTTCAGGTTCCCAAACGTTACGTTCAAGAAAATACTCTACAGGCTGGCCGAGAAAATTGCCGAGAAGGAACATTTCTATGGCATCGTGACCGGTGAATCCATGGGGCAGGTCTCTTCCCAAACCGCTGAAAACCTGTTTGCACTCAGTCGATCTGTGCACCACAACATCCTCAGGCCGCTTGTCGGGATGGACAAGGATGAGATTACCGAAACCTGCAGGAGGATTGGAACATTCCCAGAGTCCAGCCTTGGAGAGTTCTGCGCATTATTCTCGGCAGAGCCGATTACGAAGATAAGTCTGGACGATCTCGAGTCGGAGATTGTACCAGATGAGCTTCTGGTGAAGATGCTTGAAAAATCAGTTGCATTGAAGGGTTCCCAAATCAGGGAATTCCTCGCAGGAATTGAAGCGAGAGACACAAGGCTGTCAGAGCCCAGGGGAGGAGAGACTGTAATTGACCTCAGGAGGAAGGAGGACTACCGGGCGTGGCATTTCCCAGGAGCCATAAATGTCAGACTACCAGATCTCAAGTCGATGGGTGACCTCCTAAGGAACCCTAGAGGAGTCATACTCTATTGCAGCAAAGGTCTACAGAGTGCTGCCGGTGCTGCGATACTTAGCCAGATGGGCATTGAAGCAAGGTACACCAGTACCGAGTACCTGAAAAAGAAGGCAGACTCTCCTCAGGTCACAGACTCCCTATAGACCTTCGCCTCTTCAAGAGCGATCTTTACCGCCTCTTCAGGTGTAGCGGCCCTGAACAACTTTCCGTCTGAAGGTTTTTCCCTCTTTACGGAAAGGTTGCCTATGCATATTAGCGATTTTCCCTCAGACAGGGTGAAGTAAGCCTCAGTGTGAGTTCCTGAAGCGCCGTCTATGGCGATCACCGCTTCTCCCATCCTTATCACGAGGAAGTCCCTTGCAAATCCGATCCCGGTGGGAAGCCTTGCCGTGAGGTACCCATTGCCCTCCTCCACCCTGTTTCCGGGCAGGATGCCAATGGATGTTCCGCCTGCATCTGCGGCACCGTGGGCAACACACTCCATGACCCCGGTCAGTCCGCCACAAACGACAATGGCATTGTTCTCAGCCAGTAACTTTCCTACTCTGTAGGCTATTTCACAGGTGTTTTCGTCGATCTCTCCTCCGCCTATGACTGAGATATTGAACATGCTGGCATATCGAGTTCAAAACCTAAATATTTCTCTGCCTCTCACGATAATTCTTAATTATTGGTTGTCCTGTAGGATAGACTGAATGAGCAATGAGAACGACGGAAGCGTAAGAATACTGACTCCTCTTGAGGTGTCTGACCTACTGAAGAACAAAGGGGAGGATAAAGTACTGTTCCTTGACGTTCGGGAACCATGGGAATTTGACAGCAATACTGGCCATGTGAAGGGGTCTGTGCTGATGCCCATGATGGAGATACCTGACCGCCTGGAAGAGCTCAGGAAACACCAGGACAAGGACATAGCAGTGATCTGTAATAGCGGGCACCGAAGTTACTATGCCTGCCAGTATCTGATGGACAATGGCATCACC
>JAKAFX010000067.1 GCA_021817735.1 Thermoplasmata archaeon
CTGACTTCTATCCCAGGTTATCTCGTTGTTAGGGAACTCAAGGGAACAAGGGCAGCAATCCTGTTTTCTGTTTTGTATCCGTTCTTTCTGCCCTCGCTGTATATCCTTTCATGGGGAGGATATCCCCAGCTTGCTGGTTTCCTGATGACAGCAATTGCCTTCTACTATCTTGTACTGGCTTCGCATTACAGTCGTAAATGGATTGTTTATTCCGTTGCGGCAGGAATAGCGCTTGGTATCCTTGCACTTACTCATGACCTCACGTTTTTGGCC
The DNA here is from genome assembly GCA_021817735.1 of Thermoplasmata archaeon. GTDB lineage: Archaea > Thermoplasmatota > Thermoplasmata > Thermoplasmatales > Thermoplasmataceae > JAKAFX01. The sequence continues at coordinate 274 of JAKAFX010000067.1, forward strand.
GTTTTTGCTTCTTTATTTCTTCTGCTCCTAGTTAGGTTTATATTCGTTGGGTTTGGCATGAATTTAGGAAAAAACGGACTCCGCATTCCTGCACTTTCTTTACTAGTATCTTCAGTTTTTGGCCTCGCCTGGTATCTTCCCAGAGCTTGGTGGGTCATTGATGCTGCATTCCCTACATCATCCAGTGTTTACAATAAATATGCACTTGGTGTAAACTTACCTCCGTCATTCCTCAGTGCTGTTGCCACTGATTTTCAGAATATCACCCCCCCACTTGGTCCTCTTTCCTCCCTTTGGCCCATACTTCTCCTTCTTGTCATCCTGCTGGGACTCCTGTTATATACAAATGCAAAAGAGCTGAGGTTTTCTAGGGATTCAGATTTTATACTTGCCCTTGTCTGGACTTCGCTGATATTGTCACTGGTAGAATTACACAACGTTGTCCTTTTTTCAAGGATAATGTATTTCATATTCTTCGGCTCTTTTCTTCTTTTTCCTTACCTACTCCTTGAGATCAGAGCGTTTCTTGGTGGACATGAAGCTTCGGCAGAACGCTTGAAACCATTATTTTGGCTCAAGAAACTTGTTTTTGCAGGTGTTATAGTACTCATAGTGGTCAACTCAGGAACAGGGCTGTACTCTAATTACGTAAGCCACAGCTATTACTCAGCACTATCCAATACACCGGCAAACCAGACGTCGATACTATCTGTCCTTGATTACCTGCATTCAAATGCACCAGCCACAAGTGTTGCCGCGGCTCCAGTTCCTGTTTCTTTCTATATAGAGGGCTACGTGGGAATCCCTGTTTTATCATACCAAGCTTCTAATTACCTGACACAACCCGTTGAATGGGAGGAAAGTTATGCAGCATATATACTAATATACCACTCGGGAAACAACAATTCATTAACGCGATCATACATTGATCAGTACCATGTTACCTATGTAGTGATCCCGGTAAACACTACGGGCATTTCACCCATGTTTTCGCTGGTTTTCAGTTCTGAAACCCTTATGGTTTACTCGACTTGAAGCATTATTTTTCCTTCGATCTTGCATTCACTAATATCCCTGCTGTGTTTTGGCTGGTGAAATGATTTGAAATGATTCGAACCTGGGAGCAGGGTTCGTTAATAACGGTACGTTAATCAACCATTTTATAGAAGAGACTGATTGCAATGGAATTCAGGCAGTGAGGTAGCGTTAGAATTGGCTCAGAGTCCTCTGGATGAATCAGTAAGCAAGGCGCCATTTCCTCAGCGTCGTCTGCTGTACATAATAGCGGGAATACTGTTTATCAATTTTGCCTTCATCGGGTGGATGATTGTAGGTTATCTGGATATTACGGTTTTGGTACTTGCATGGGTTCTTCTTGCGCTGGGTGGTATCCTAGTCATCTTTTCGGTATTCCTTGAGTCCGAGAACAGGATAATAAAGCAACTTCCTCTTGTTGGTTTCCTGCTTTCATTTGCGATTTTCGTAGGTGTATTGTCAGGATATGTCCCTGCATATGGAACAGACGAACTAGCAACTGATACGTATGCGGCATACCTCTTCATCCATGGCTTCAACCCCTATATCAACGCGAATATGGCAAATGTGTTCATCAAAACAGACTTTCCACCCGGGCTGATAACACCGGTTATTACTGGTGGATATGTGAATTACCTTGTTTACCCGGGTCTTTCAGTCCTGATATATGTCCCTTCCGTTCTACTGCACTTCCAGAGCTATTACATAATCTTATTTTTCAATGTGATAGCTATCCTGATTGTCTACTTCTATTACAGGCAGACTGGTTTTCTGTCAAACATCGCTTTATTCATGATACCACTTATCCTTAACGCAGAATATGTTGTTCTAGGCATCAGTGGAGGAGATGATATCATATGGATTGTATTTCTCGGACTGTCTTATGTCTTCAGAAAGAAACCTATCCTGGCAGGAATATTTTTTGGGTTATCCATATCATATAAGCAGATTGCTGCCATAATTTTCCCCTTTTACCTGCTCTTCATGTTCATGGAAAACGACCAGAGGAAGAGAAGCATTATAGAATTCTTTGGTTTCACAATAATTGCCTTTCTTGCGACAAATATCCCGTTCATTCTGATGAACCCATATCTATGGCTGACACATGTCCTCTCTATCGCAAATCAGCCAATTATAGGTGCGGGGCTTGGGCCTTCTGATTTGGCGTTTGCCGGGTTCATCTATATTCCCAGTCTGCTTTTCGCCGCTCTGATGATCATAACGTTGCTGGCCCTAATGTTCCTGTATATGGGCTATTATAATTCCTTGAAGTACACTTTCTTCGCATTCCCCATGCTTGTATTTCTGTTTAATTACCGTGTTCTAGAGAACTACCTGATATACTGGCCTTACCTGGTTTTCCTGGAAATGCCTGACTTCGCAAGGGAGTTCAAAGGGATCCATCATTTCAATTCAGGCGGAATGCATGTCAACGTCAGGGGTGCTATCAGACGTGTGGAGGGCATCCTGTTGAACAAGAAGGAACTGTCTGTTTATCTCGTTGCTGCAGTCATCCTGACAGGCGGATTTGCTTCGGTAGGCTATGTCTATACAGCATCAACACAGAGCCACTCGCTGGACGTCACCAACGTGTCAAGTCCTGGTAACCCCTACATGATACCCGGTTACATCACGAAGATGGATGTAAACGTCACTTACAATCCAACATCTGGTAGCCCAACAACGTTTCCTGTATATTTCAGGCTCTTCGAGAACTTCGGCCTGGGATCAACTCAACAAAACCTGAACTCGCTCCTGTGGAGTGCATCAAAGCCCATGATTCATTCGGGAAACAACACATTCACGATTTTCCCTAACACCTATTCGGATCTACTCGCAAACAATCAGACCTTCAAGGTTGAGGTTTACTATGGCGATTACCAGGGCTTTTCACAACTGTTCCACCTTCAGTTCAACGGCTCAACTCCATTTCCAAATCCAAACCTTAGCTATCCGTCTTATGCACCACCACAACTCTATCCGGGCTGGAACTACGACAGCAGTCCTACCCTGAATGGCTACACCGGGTACGGATACGTGCAAAACGGAATCAAGTTTGTAGGAAACCGGACACAGAATTCTGCTTCCTGGACATTTTCGTCGCTCGGGGCTTCAATAAACCTTACAGCTGCAACCGCGTATAATGCGTCTTTAAGTTATGATCTTGCAGTATCTAATGGGAGCGTTTTCGGGGAAACCGTGCTCAACTCAACATCTTCTGTGATGAAAAGTTTTGTAGGGGTAAGGGTCAGCGTGAGTGGAGGTGCCCAGATATTGTGGATTGGATATAACAACTCAGCCACAATGCCGGAAGAATACTTCATCAACTCTAGCAGCAGGCTGGTTCTAATGGATAATACCACCATTAGCCTGAATTATATATCTTACCTTATCGCCTCATCTGGAATGTCATTGTCTAGAGGAATGGCTTACGTAAGCTTCTTTGCGGGCTCTCGCGGGTTTGTAGGAAGCTATGGAATAACGTTCAGCAATGTACATGTTAGCGGCGAAGGCATATTCAGCCAGCCCATTACCTCATGACCGACTAACTATTTTGTTCATAAACAATGTGGCCCGCAAATTGCGAAAATATAGGGAAAATTAGGGAATATTAAAAAATCTTAAACTGGTACTATTCTTACTACGTTGCTTCCTCTTATAACCACAGTCCCAATTTTCTTCGTGGTCTCTTCTGCATTTTCTTCAACTTCATCAAGGACCATATTCATGTGGTCATCATAACCTGAAAGGATTCCTTCCAGGGTCCTGTTATCCTTGAGCAGCAACGAAACTTTCTTGTTTAGGTTCTCTTCTAGCATTTTCATCGGCATTATCATTTTTCATCCCTTCAATTGAATTCGTTCTCTTCCGAATCGCCATCCCTGTTCATAATTGCTCTTATCAGTCCCCTTATAATTTCCTTGACATCGTCAAGTTCCTTCCTCATGGAAACTATCTCTCTGTTCAGCTTTTCGAAGTCAAGATTCGGCACTGTACTATCTCCCTTCAATCTTTTCACCATCCAAATAAATTAAACTGTAGTCTGATGCTACTTTCCTCTTCTCAGGGGTTTCACAGTTATCGCACCATAGCCCTTTCTTGGTAAGCACAAGCACGTTCCTGCACCTATGGCATAAAGCCCTTACAACACCTAAATTAGGCTCACTGATGGTAATGTCAACGAACCTTCCGGTACGAACGACCTTTGCCCTCACAAGATCACCAATTCGCATGTCACTGAAGTGGTCGTTTCTACCTCTTTCCCTGAACGTGACAGTCTCGTCTATTTCAACAGGCATGGATCCAGGGGTTGAAACAGCTCCTATCCTGATATGGTACGTACCCCTATCATGCTTTACAACCCTGCCAAATACTGTCTGACCAGGGTAGAGTTTGACCTTTTTCTTAAACGTAGCTACATTCATCGTGAGCCTGCTTTCATCCGCCTGTTTCACACCAAAAGCATCGGAATAAAGATTTCCGTTTTCCTCCGAAACGTTCCTGCCGGGCAAGTACTCCTCAGAAGTGCACAAGAAATCACCCGGAAACAGAACTTCCCCACGAGCAGCCCCATGTGAAATATGGTTCTCTCCTGTTCTGTTACTTTGCAAATCTAATCTATTCCTTCCTATCTTTTGGAATTATACACCTTTAATTAATCTTTTTGATTATCTACCGAATCACCGCAATAGCCAATTCTGATTCAGTCGTAATCAATAGGATTAACTCACGTGAAAACTTACCCTTATGTGTTTATTGATGAAAGGATCTTTGCCTTTTCAAGGACAGGAAAGACAGACAGCGGGATTCCGTACCCCTGCATGATATCTCGAGAGAAAGGTCCTCTCTTTGTAGGCCCCATTGAAGAAATTTCGAGTGCGATGCACTCCCTTCCAATCTATCCCTCCACATCAGATGAACTGCTTGAGGCGGGAGACTTCCTCATTGTCAGGAGGGCAGCTGACTTGATAATGCGACCAAGAAAGTTGTTGAGCATTCTTGCAGAAATTCGTTCCAGATACGGCTATTCAAGACTTATTTACTGCCCTGCCGTGGGCGATCCTTACCTTATACCAATCTTGGCATATGCCGGGTTCCAAGTCTTCGACGACCTCTTCGTATTGGAAGAGAGCAATCAGGGGATACTCTACACTCCCCTTGGAAAGATGCGATCGGTGGATACATCTTACGAAGCTAACATGAAGTTTGTCAGCGACCTTTTGCAGGCCCTAAGATCTTCAATTCTAAACGGGACAATAAGAGACCTTGTTGAGAAATACACAATGTCTGCGAAGGCAGTGGAAATACTGAGAATTATCGATGAGGAATATATGGATGATCAGGAGAAGACATTTCCGGTTCGTACAGGATTTGTGTATGCAAACTCTCTTCAGTCTCTTAGCAGGCCTGATCTAGTAAGGTACAGGAGAAAAGTGTCTGAAGAGTACATCAAGCCTTCTAAGCTGGAATATGCCTTAATAATCCCCTGTTCTGCACGAAAACCATACTCAACTTCCTCCTCGCACCGAAAACTGATCAACAGGATTGGAGCTTTCAGGAAGGATCTGCATGAAATAATAGTGACATCACCGGTCGGGCTTGTTCCAAGGGAACTTGAGAATAGTTATCCTCCACGTTTTTATGACATACCCGTAATCGGTAAATGGTTCGAAGAAGAAAAGGAAATGATACTGGATATGTTGAAGTCGTATTTTGCCAGAAACCAGTATAAGAAAGTGTTTGCATATATTGGCAAAGATCTGAATTTTATAGAGGGAGCTCTTCCAGAAGGATCAGAAATCATAGTTGGCAAGTTCACCGATGATTCAAACCTGGGACATCTTGAAAACATCCTGAAAGAGAACCTTCAGGATACAGGAATTGGGAACAGAACCAGAAGCATGCTTGACATGGTCAATGAGGCTGCTTTTCAGTTTGGCACATGGATATGCCCTTATATAGAAGGCGGGAAGATCATCACAAATTACAATCAGCGGATGATCACAGTGGGCGGAAAAGCACTACTGGTTTACAATGATCAAATTGGGAAATTCACTATTACGAAATCCATGGGAGAGATATTTCTCAAAGAAAACCGTTACGTTGTGTCGATCGATGATTTCAAGCCTACTGCCAACGTCTACCCAGTTGGAATAACCAACGTGTCTGATGATATCAGGCCAGAAGACGAAGTGGTGATTGCCTTCAAGGACTCTGTACGGGGCGTGGGGGTAGCAAAGATGCC
>JAKAFX010000068.1 GCA_021817735.1 Thermoplasmata archaeon
AGATACGGAATGGCCATCGGCGCAGACACGTCGCAGGGAGCACCCAGCGATGCCCTGGAATACTCAGCATCAGCAGGGGGAACTGCCATAATCGTGGGCAATGAAAACCCAATTGCGGTGATCAACCACACTCTATCTGTAACATCTGACACCCCAGACTTCTGGCGAAGGGAAGGGCAGCCATATCCCACCCATGGGGAGAGGTTCACCGGTGAGCCGGCATACTTCAAGCACACCGTAGGGGCCTCCAGATTGATGATGGAGAAGGCCGGAACAAAGCCTGAGGATTACACATATGCAGTTTTCCACCAGCCAAACGGGAAGTTCCCTGTCCGGGCGGCAAAGACCCTTGGGTTCAAGGATGAGCAGTACAAGGATGGCCTGCTTACCCCCTACATAGGAAACACGTACTCGGCAGCGATGATCACCGGGCTTTCTGCGATTCTAGATGTTGCCAGCCCGGGGGACCGGATTCTGGCAGTATCATTCGGGTCTGGTGCAGGTTCCGACGCCTTTGATCTCACGGTGACAGACGCGATCGAGGACATGAACAGGCGGGCAGCTCCAACAATCAAGGAAATGATGAGCAATGTCAAATGGATTGACTATGCCGTGTATGCGAAGTTCAAAAAGAAGATAGTTTTCGGTGAGAACATTGAGTGACGTATATATCATAGGTTCAGGAGAGACAAAGTACGGAGAGCTCTGGGAGAAATCTCTGAGAGAACTTGCAGTGGAAGCTGGTCTCAAGGCAGTAGAGGATGCCGGGATATACTCCAAGGACATCGGGATCCTCTATGGGAGCAGCAGTCTTGCTGGCTCCATAAACGGACAGAACGACATAGGTTCGCTGATCGCAGATTTCTCTGGCCTGGCAAGCAGCAATATTCCAGCTATCAGGGTAGAGGCTTCAAGCGCCTCAGGTGCAGCGGCAGTCAGGGAAGCATATCTTGCAGTAAGATCAGGGGAGTATGACGTCGCGATGGTGGGCGGAGTCGAGAAGATGACGGACATATACGGCTCTGAGACGCTTGACATGGTCGGCACCATCCTGGACAGGGAGTGGGAATGGTTCATGGGTGCAACTCCGGCCGCAATGGCTGCAATGACCGCAAGGAAGTACATGAAGGACTTCAAGGTGGAAAAGGAATCACTGGCAATGCTTGCCGTCAACGATCACGAGAATGCTTCAAAGAATCCCAATGCGCATTTCAGGAACAAGTTGACTCTGGAGGGGGCAATGGGGGCGACCATGATAGCTGACCCGCTGAACATGATGGACTGCAGTCCGATGAGCGACGGTGCTTCCGCCATCGTTCTTGCTTCAGAGAAATACGTGAAGGCACACAAGCTTGACGGAATAAAGATCTTGGGCTCCGGGATCTCGCAGGATTACCTTGCACTGCATAGCAGGGACTCCCTTTACAGGTTGAACTCAACAGTTATCGCAGGCAGGAATGCATTATCAAAGGCAGGCATAAAGCAGTCTGAGGTATCATTCCTGGAGATACATGATTCCTACAGCATATATGGCCTGATTGAACTGGAAGATCTCGGGTTTGCGGAAAAGGGAAAGGCTAGCCAGCTCGTGGGAGATGACATTAAGCTGAACGGAGCTCTCCCAGTGAATCCATCAGGGGGGCTCAAAGCAAAAGGAAACCCGATGGGGGCTACCGGAGTCGGGCAGTTCGTGGAAGCCTACCTGCAATTCAAGGGAAAAGCTGGGGAGAGGCAGATAAAGAACCCACAATACGGATTGCTTCACAACATGGCAGGGACCGGATCAACTTCGCTGGTGCATATCGTAGGAGGTGCTTAAATGGGAGAACTTTCAAGCATATGGCGCGAATCAACCCACAGGTACAGGCTGGTCGGACACAAGTGCGGCAACTGTAACACCGTGTACTTCCCTCCGAGGGACATCTGCATAAAATGCCACAGGGAGTCCATAGGGAAGATCAAGGAATGCAACATGTCAGGAAAGGGAGAGATCGTCACATTCACGGTAGTGCACGACGTACCTCCTGCGTTTGCAAGGCAGAGGCCCTACATAATGGCCCTGATCAGACTTGAGGAAGGCCCGATGCTCACCGCGCAGATCGTCGATACTGACCCGGGTGACGTGGAGATCGGTAAGAAGGTCTCTGCTGTGTTCAGGAGAATCAGGGAAGACGGGAAGAGCGGCCTGATACAGTACGGGTACAAGTTCGTGATGGAAAGCTGAACCAGCAAAGAGATATGTGAGCCTTGGGTTACGCATAAATGGAATCCAGGGAATCACCATTTCCAGCACAGTTGTCTTACCGCCCCCCGGTGAAGGCTCGAAGGCCAAAGGGGATCGTATTTTACGGCTTTTTCCTCATGTTTTTTATTTTCACGGTCTTCATCCTGCTGCTCTCGCTGCTCTTCCTCGCTGGAGGACTTCCTATAAGCGGGAACACGCCATTTCTGCCTTATTTCTACCTGGTGCTCCCTGTAGCCGGAACCTCGGGAACGATAATACTCAACGGGTCTGCCTATGTGCAGACCGTACCGATGATCCTGGTTTTCATCTTCCGCTCAGTCCAGCTCAGTGTAGTAGTAGCTGCAGCGTTCATCCTCTACGGGGTTTTCTTCTCGCTGATGGTATTGGTTGCAAGGAAGTCAAAATCAACTTCATGGCTCAGGAACCCGGTGTCATTTTTCGGCTCCGTAGTCCCTGCAACCTACGGCCTGGTGTTCGTCGGCACCCTGTTTGAACTTGCCTCGAACGCCCCAATCGGAGGCACATCCATAACTGGCGGCCTTCAGACATCGCCATACCTTACTTTCACCCAGCTGATATATGCCCCCTTTGTCGAGGAAATGGGGTTCAGGATCATACCGCTGGGAATTCTCTCGGCCCTGATCTTTGCATACAGGAAGAATCTCTCTTCAGGAAGAGATGCACTTTATGCCTTTTTCATGCCAGGAATGTTCAGGAAGAAAACTGGGGCAAGAATGGGATGGCTGGAATGGACGTTCATATTTCTCACCAGCGCGATGTTCGGTTATGCCCATGCTGCGTTCGGTGCCTGGGGTTGGGGGAAGATCATAACTGCAGCCATAGCAGGGTTCTTCCTGGCACTGGGTTTCATGGAGTTCGGATTCTTCGTTGATATTCCCATGCACTGGTTCTTCAATGGAACAACCACGATGCTCCTTCTTCCGGTTGGGGCAGGAACAATGCTCTCGGTCTATGTCTACATCGTGATTATATTTGTAATGTGTGTTGTGTCGCTGGTATATTTCATCCTCTACTTCACTGGATACTTCAAGCCCCCGATGCCTTTCTTCACAGGTGGGGAGAATGATCCCGGAGCACCCGGTTACCCGTGATGCTCCACTTGCCAGAGCACACCAGCCTTATGGATTCAACCAGCGTAGAGTGCTCCACTGGCCTGAGCCTCTCAGCCAGACTTTCAGGTGTATCGTTGTCCTCAACAGGGATGGTGCTCTGCATGATGATCGGCCCGGAATCAACTGCCTCGGTGACAAAGTGCACCGTGCAGCCAGAAAACCTGGCACCGCTTTCCAGCACGGCCCTGTGGACGCGGATGCCGTAAAAACCCTTTCCCCCAAAGCTTGGGAGAAGTGAAGGATGTGTATTGATGATCTTCAGGGGGTATTCACTCGCGAACTGTTTCCCGAGGATCCTCATGAACCCTGCCATCACAATAAGGTCCGGATTGTATTTCTTCAGTTCCTGCACAACTGACGCAGTGTAGGCGTCCACGGTTTCATTCCGCCTCTCGACAACAACCGTGGGAATTCCCCTGGAAGAAGCCCTTTGCAGGGCCTGGGCACCATGCCTGTCAGATAACACCACTGCTATGGTGCAGTCCAGACTCCCGGCGTCAATCGCATCCATTACTGCCTGCAGGTTCGTGCCTGCCCCTGATACAAGGAAAGCGAGAGATCTGCAACCCATGCTACCTGATGCCCTGCGCTTGGAAAATACTAGCGTTACCTTCCACCGTTCTATTGGGGGAAAGGAGTATGGACAGATCGCAGAGCAGCAGCATCGGGAGCATCATGAAGTACAGGATTGAATTCCAGGCCTGACCGTAGATAACAATTGAAAGCGACCCGTAATAGTATTCAAGGAAAAGCCCGTAATTGAACATGTCCAGCAGGATGTAAGCACCAAGGAAGACAAGGAACAGGTACCTGCTCTTCAGTATGGACAGGTTCAGCTGGGAATAGCGCTTTGCCATGATGATGCCTATCACGTTCATGCCAGTACCGAGCAGGTCATCAAAAAATCCCACGGAATACCATGCGGCCCCGGAAGTTGAAAAATTGTAGAAAAGAAGCGGGAGGTTCACCACTCGGTTGTACGAGAAATCCTTCACCCACTGTCCCTGTGCATTTATCCATGCCCCTATAAACGCCATCGCCAGGGCGACGATGAAGTAGAACTGTCTCTTGACCTCAGGATCAATCGATTCTCTCCTCATTTTTTCTATGGGATGAGGAAACATGGTATCAGAAAAATGGTAAACTGGAATATCTGTTTATTCCCTTAAAAGCTAGCATAAAGTGCAGCTTTTATATGCCTGTATTCCCCGATGGCTTCACTGCAAGGGAAAACCACATTTCTGCCAGATCACTTAGCTTATTAACCAGCAAACATACAGAAAGCATACCCAAGGGTTAGAGTTCATGAATCAGATCTGGATCGAGAAGTACAGGCCGGCAAACCTGTCCGGCATAATTGGCCAGAAGGGGAATGTGGAGAAGCTAAAGTCCTTCGTGAAGACAGGCGACCTCCCGCACATGATATTTGCCGGTCCAGCTGGAACCGGGAAGACCACTGCAGCTATGGCAATGGCGATTGAACTCTTCGGCGAGGCATGGAAGGAAAACTTCCTTGAACTGAACGCCTCAAACAACAGGGGAATCAATGTGATCAGGGGGCACGAGGATAGGGATGGGAGGATGGATGGAATGGTCAGCGTGAAGGATTACGCGAGGATAATGCCATCCAACCCCAGGGGATTCAAGATCATTTTCCTGGACGAGGCAGACCAGTTGACTCCTGAGGCACAGGCCGCATTGAGGCGTACAATGGAAATATACTCCACCACGACCAGGTTCATATTCTCCTGCAACTATTCTTCCCAGATCATCCCTCCCATACAGAGCAGGTGCGTGGTATTGAGGTTCCGGCCGATCCCTGATGCGGAACTCTCTGAACACGTCCTTGAGATAGCCGGGAATGAGGGCATGAAGTTCTCCAAGGAATCAGCGGATGCAGTGGCAGATATCTCAAACGGCGACATGCGGTCGGCCATAAACCTGCTTCAGGCCGCACAGTACAGCGGCGACTACTCGCCTTCGAAGATTTATGAGATCGCAGGTACCGCCGAAGTCAAGGAGTTCGACAGGGTCCTGATAATGGCCCTGGAGCACATGGACTTCAAAAAGACTGCAGAACTGGTTGATCACCTGATAATAGACAAGGGGCTGTCGGGAATAGATATAGTCAGGGGCCTGCATTCTGCACTGAGAAGATCCGGAATAGAGCCACTGAAGAAATCAGAGGCCATAATGGCAATTGCCGACACAGAATTCAGGCTTGTTGAAGGTGGCAGTGACAAGATCCAGCTTGACTACCTGGTTTCCAGGCTTGTAAGGATCGGAAGCCAGTTCAACTGAAATCGAAAAGGTCTTTCTTCTTAGGCGGTGCAGGTGCAGTTTTTTCCTCACTCATGGACTTTATGTTGCTTATCATCTTCCTTTCCTTGTTGAGGCTTGAAAGCAGGTAACCGACATCCCTGCCTCCCTCGTAGGTAAGGATTATGACCTCACCAGCCCTCGCTCTCCCGGTTCTGCCCCGTCTCTGGATTGACCTGATGTCTGACGATATGGGCTCGAAGAAGATCACAAGGTCCGTCGATGGGATGTCAAGGCCCTCCTCTGCGACACTTGTGGCTATCAGCACATTTAACTCGCCCTCCCTGAACTTCTGGATGATCTCCTCCTGCTCCTTCTGCTTCAGGCCCCTGTCCTTCTCCCTGGATCCCTGGCCAACGAATCGGGCTGCCCTTATATTGCCAGGCTGGCTCCCAAGGAAGCTTGCCAGTAACTCGGAGGTCTTCCGGAAATGGGTGAATACTATTATCCTTGATCCAGGGGCTGAAGCAAGTCTTTCATCTATCAACCTCTTCACATAGAGCATCTTGGGGTTGTCTCCGTGCTCCATGAAAGTCTCTGTGAGCGCCATCATCTTGTGGAATTCAGGATGTGCGCTCAGGATCTGGACAGTCTTTGCTGCAGACTTTTCCTCGCTTGAGAGCATCTTCGCAAGGTAATCGTGAAAAATTTCCACGCCCTGGCTCTCCAGGTACTCGACCGCATAGTCGAACCTGATATATGCAGTTGCAAGGGAGACTAAGCCGAATAGTTTTGGCTCCCCCGATCTTGCTTTCTGTATTATGTCAGGTATGGACTGGGCCACGTCACTTCTCCTGACCTTCGCACCTG
>JAKAFX010000013.1 GCA_021817735.1 Thermoplasmata archaeon
TGAACTGGACATTGCGGTAGTAAGGATCATATGAAGGGCTCTTTGAATAGTTTGCCCAGAACACAACAGTGGTATCAGCAACTGGATTTGAAATGGCCGAACCTGTTGCGTTCGTCATGGTGATCCTGGCTACAGGCGGTGTGGTGTCAGTAACATTGACACGGAAAGTCAAGTTGCTATAGGCTCCGGTGACTGCCTGGACGGACACATTCATGTACTGGAATCCAGTTTTTATTGTTGGGACTGTAAATACGTGCGTGACGTTGACAGAAGTAGAGATACTGTCGTTGAACTTCCACTTGATTAACAGTGGCACCTTGTATGTAGTAGAAGGAACCTTAAGAGATGTGTTGTACAGGCTGAACCTTATTGCAGTTGATTGTGGAACAGTTATGTTAAAGCTGCTCAATGTGGTCTGGTTGCTTATCACCTTTCCGGAATACAGGATCGTGAAGTTCACTGCCGGCACTCCGTTGAAAGCACTCACGTTGAAGGTTGTGGAATTCTCCCCTCCCGAGGGACTGGTTGAGTTAACATAGATCTCATAGGTGCCAGCCACTGCAAACGTGTGGGTTAGGTTATACTTCCCGAATCCGCTAAGAACCGTAGTCCCGTTTACTTTCCAGAGGAAGTATGCATTCTGGTAGTCGTTCGAACCAGTTACCGGGTTGAAATAGGCCTTTGAGATATTTATTGAAACTGGTATATTGACTGGGGCTATGAAGGCTGTGTTGTTAAGGGAACTGTTGAGAACATAGTTTGTGGAGTTAAGATTCTTCCAGTAAAGTGTAGATAGCGGGTCCTGGAAAGTTGGGTTTGAAACCTTGGAAAATTTCAGCGTGACCATCTGTGGAGTCGTTATGGGTGAGATTATGATTGGACTCTTGAAGGAAACTGCACCGACGGTGGATGATGCCAGACCAATGGAGTTATTCTTGTACACTATGGAATAAGTATAATTAAGGCTCCCAGGAGTCTTAGCCTGTCCCAGGTCATATACACTCAGTGATAATCCGGATCCGTAAAGGGATGTGGGGATTGCAGCGTTGAAGTACGTCGCATTGACGTATGCCTTGAATGAAGCTGAGGGTGTTTGGGTGTACGATGCCAGTTTCACTGAACTTGCGGTTTGATTGTAGTTGTACCCGTTGGTAAGAAAAGTAGTGTTCGTGTAGGTCGGGAGTAATGCACCCAGATATGAAGTGAAATCGGTGCTTGTAAGCGAGTCGAGACTAATCTGCCAGTAGAGAGCCCCTATGGATGAGTTGGCGAAGAATGGTATTGCTGTCGAATTTCCAATGACATAAGTTACGTTTGCATAGAGGGTCTGGAGATCTGAAGAGAGCGTGTAGTTGTAATATATATTACTTGAAGCTGGAACCAAGGGGGCAAGAGTTAGCTGACCAGCGGATGGATTGACCACGGTGTCAGGCTGGTACCCTGGGGATGAGACAATTACCGTCTTGCTGGCGAATGTCTGGGAATAGATGCTGAAGTAATCTCCAGCAAATGTCTCCTGGGTGTAATTGTATGGGGACAATGATGTGTTCACGATAGAAACTGTGACGGTGTTGATCTTCTGCCCTGTACTGGAAGTCACGAATCCGTAGATGTTGTTAGTGGAAGTTACTGGCACTGTAAGTGTCGGCCCAGTTGATGAATAATAATAGGAGTAAGTCGCATCTGAGTAGTTCACGTTAACATAAACCGATGAGGTCAGGTTAGCGATGAATGTTCCCGTGGTGACTTTGTATGTCTGGTAGGTATAACCCAATGGTGTCTGCAGGCTCACGTAAGCAGAGGATCCGCTTTGGAAACCCCCAAGCGTGACTGTGCTGCTGTGAGTTTGGAGCACATTATCGCTCACGGAGAGCAGAGTCGTCGATGATTGTATGTTGACTTGCTTGTTGAAACCAGCAGCAACATAGTAAAGGCCGCCAAAGTTTACGAACTGGGGGGCAACCGATACCAGGTAGGTCCCATAGTTCAGCGTAAATGAAGGAGTCGCACCGGTCTGTGGAGATGAAGCCTGCACCCCGTCAGCGTAACTGACCGTGGTTGTTGCGTTGAAAGCAGGTCCTAGCCCTGTTGCTCCATTGTACGTTATCTGAAGATTCAGTGTCCCCTGTTGCGGGGTTATTGCGCTCATGTTCCCGGCAAAAGTCAGTACACCTGACAAAATTACCAGTGCGACCAGAAACGCTGCCAAATAGCCTCTTTTCAAAGTGATCGTCCTCTTAGTCCGCGGTTAAAGTAATCACCTGATATAAAATTTCTTATGACTACCCACTTCTCTGCATAACTTTGATTCATTAACCAGGAGCATCCATTTGTGATCAATCTAGCCTTTCACCACACCAATAGGGACAAGTCGTGCGACTTTGCGGGCCAGGCCAGCTCCAGAGGTCACTCTTGCTACGTCGTCTATATTCTTGTAACTACCTGGAGCTTCCTCAATGACTGCTTTCCTGGTGGAAGCACGCAAGTATATCCCCTTGGCTTCAAGCCCCTGCTTGACCGTGTTTTCACTGAACGTTCCTGATGAGGCTTTCCTGCTCATCAACCTTCCTGCACCATGACTGGAACTGCTGAAAGATTTCCACGAATTCTTTGGATCACCCACCATCACGTAGGACGCAGTGCCCATGTCGCCTGGGACCAGAACAGGGTGGCCAGTTTCCCGGAACTCCGGTCCGTTTTCTGCCCTTCCGGGAGGCATCGCCCTTGTAGCCCCCTTCCTGTGGACTATGAGCTTCATGCGTTTCCCGTCCACATCGTGCTCTTCAACCTTGGCAATGTTATGTGCTATGCTATATACCAGCCTTATGCTGTCTTCAGGGACCCTGAGCTCCTGATGGAACGCCTTCCTTACCATGGATGCTATTACTTCCCTATTGCAGAAAGCGAAGTTGGCTGCAGCGTTCATCGCACCGAGGTAGTCCTGTGCGATTCTATCCTTGATGTGTGCATAGGCAAGTTGCCTGTCTGGAAGCTGATGAAGGCTTTCTCCCATCACCTGGGATATGGATCGTATGTAATCCGTTGCGATCTGGTGGCCGAAGCCCCGTGAACCGGTATGTATCATGACACAGATCTGATCCTTCTCCAATATCCCGAATTTCCTGGCAGTTTCAGCATCGTAGATCTGGTCAACACGCTGAACCTCAAGGAAATGATTGCCTGCTCCAAGTGATCCAACCTGGTTCTTTCCTCGCTGGATAGCAGAGTTTGATATTTTCGGGGAACCGCCAGAGTCAAGCATGCCTTCGGATTCAGTCCTATGTGCGTCTTCCTGGAGGCCATGTCCCTGCTCGATTGCCCAGTTGATGCCTTCGCTCATTATCCGATCCATCTGGGATTTCTCGAGCTGAATCAGCCCCTTGTGCCCCAGCCCGGATGGAACAAGATCGAATATCCGATCTACAACTGCCCTTACTCTCCCATATAGGTCAGAGTAGGATAGTTCAGTGGAAAGGATGCTCACCCCGCAGTTGATGTCGTATCCGACGCCACCTGGCGAGATTAGCCCTTCCTCGCTGTCAAACGCAGCGACACCGCCGATTGGAAAGCCATAGCCGCTATGTATGTCTGGCATTGCAAGAGACCTGGCAACAATTCCTGGAAGTTTCGCAACGTTGATCACCTGCTGGAAGGACCGGTCTCTCTCAATATCCTGGAGCATGGACTCTTCCGTGAAAACCAGGCCAGGTACCAGCATGCCTTGCTCCATGTCACGGGCGATCTCGAATTCATATTCTGCGATTTTTCTGAAAACTGAGCCTGACAATTGATCCTTACCTTTTGAGGCTTAGTCGAACTCCATATTTTTATTCTACCGCCTAATTCTCTTACGATGCGTTCAATCATCCTGGAAGATCTTGATCAGGATAGGCAGTTCCAGATCCGGTTACAGATCTCCCTTCTTGCTAGCGCCATTGATATCAGCAAGCTTTACAGTGACCCTGCCCGTTTCGAACCCTATATCAGGAAGCGGATCAGCAGGATAATTGAACTTGTTGGCCAGGAAGGTGATTTCGTGGTGAAATACCACGGCAAGGTAGTATATCCACTGGAGGGCACCTCAAACGCCTGAGTAAAGTAAATTATCCTTTACTGATTTGGGATTTAAATGAGCGATTACCGGTGTGCCATTTTCAACGAGCTTGAAAGTGCGCTTTCCACCATAGAGAGGCATATCTCCATACTCAGGATTCTACTGAACGAACAACCTGTTGGAATAGTTCGAATTTCCAGGGAGACCGGAATACCTGAGCACAAAGTCAGGTATTCCCTCAAGGTCCTTGAAAGGGAAAGGGTTATCGAGGCTTCATCCCAGGGTGCCCTGATAAGCCCGGAGTTCATAGAAAACAGGGCGAGCATAATGGAGGAGGGAAAGCAGCTTATGAAAAATCTTTCGGTCATGCTGGAAGCCCTTAAGCAAGTAACAGGCTAGGGAAATGTGATGATATTCAGGCATGCAGAAGCAGAAACTTCATCAGTCGACATAATCAGGGAGGCAAAGCCTTCCGATGCCAGGGGCATAATCAACTGCATGCAGAGCGTGATGGATGAGAGGGTTTTCCTTGTTGGCGAGTACTACATGTGGACTGAAAAGGGGGAACAGGACCGGATCAGGAATCCCGACGACCTCACTGTTGTGTGCCAGAATGGAGACAGCATTGTCGGGGTACTTACACTGCAGAGAGGCTATTACAGGAAGAACAGGCATACTGCCCAGCTTGGCATTGCAGTAAGTGCAGGCCATCGCCACATGGGAATTGGCACCAAGCTCATCTCATATGCGACCGACTGGGCGAGGTCAAGAGGCATCAGGAAGATCAACCTTGAGGTATTCTCGACCAACCAGAACGCCATAGCAGCTTACCGGAAGCTTGGGTTCAAGGTGGAAGGCGTAAGGAAGAACCAGTTCATCATTGAGGGCGCTTACGTTGACGATGTCCTCATGTCGCTGGAGTTCCCGGATCAAGGCTGAGAAGCTTTCTTCCTTTCCAGGACCTTAACTATCCAGTCTTCCTCTACGGACTTCCTGAATCTTTTCTTGTAGACCAGGAATTCAAGATATAAAATCAGTGCTAGGAGCAGAGCGTTGACCATGAAAAAAAGTACTGTGAAGGCGTTGAACCCTCCGTAATACGTTGAATATATTCCCATTGTTGCCTGCACATTTGGAATAAAAAGGTAAAGTTGCGCTACGAAAAGCGCATCCACGAAAAGGCATAGTATTACGAAAGACCATCTAAGGAAAGGGAAAAACATGTAATGAAAAAGCTCCGATCTGCTAAGATCGGAGGATGTAATCTCTGATGGCGATATGTCCAGCAGAGACTTACTGACTATCTGTATAGGTTTCCTGGGCTGCTGCTGCATAGGGCTCACCCTGTTGCTCCTGTTCATCAAAGTAGTTGTAGTCGTAGATCAGACAGGACACGAAGTGACCCGGCCTTACTTCCTTGAGGTGAGGAGTATCTGGAGCTATCATCTTTATCAGGATGGAGTTTCCGTTTGGAGAAATAGTGACCGAATCTATTGCCTTGAAGACTATTCCTTCCTGAAGGAATGACTCCTTCTCGATGAGGTCCTTGACCATCTGCAGTGTCTGATCATTTGGCGGGTTTTCCTCTTCGAATACAATCTCCAGTTTGAATTCGTCCTCTTCTATGGCGATCTCCCTGACCCCTTTTATTGCGTCTGCCTCTAGATTCCTAATTGGATCGAGCATTGCCTTGACAGGCTCTGCAAGGTTTCTTGGTGACCAGCCGCAATTCCTCATGGCAACAGGGCACCTTGGATGGAAATGGCATCCCTTAGGAGGATCTGAAGGATTTGGTATTTCTCCCTTCAGTACTGTCTTGACTGTTCTGGCTTCTGGATCCGGAATCGGAATGGCAGATAGGAGAGCCTTGGTGTACGGGTGGAGCATATCAGTGAACAACACTTCAGTTTCAGTCAGTTCTACTATCTTTCCGAGGTACATCACGGCAACCCTGTCTGCCATCATCCTTATGACATTCAGGTGGTGAGAAATGAATATGTACGTAAGGCCCTTCCTGTTCTGGAGGTCCCTGAGGATGTTCAGGATCTGGGCCTGAACGGATACGTCGAGAGCTGATGTTGGCTCATCCAGTACCAGAAGTCTCGGTTCAATGGAAATTGCTCTGGCTATGCCTATTCTCTGCCTCTGCCCGCCGCTGAACTCATGAGGATATCTGTAGAGATGATCCTCGCTGAGACCGATTTCTTCTATGATTTCCTTCTCTCTCTTCAGTATTTCCTCGTTGGACATCTTGAGAAGAACCTTCATTGGCTCCGCAATGATGTTCTTGATTAACATCCTGGGATCCAGGGAACTGAATGGATCCTGGAATACAGGCTGCATGGACTTTCTCACCCTGGTCATGTCACCTGATGAAACATATGGAAGAGAGTATTTTCTGCGGTATCTGTTAAGTTCTGCAATCATTTCCTTGAGCGTAGGATTTGCATCTTCCGCCTCTCTTACTGATTCGTACCTACCGATCTGTTCCTTCACTACGTAGTCCAGATGTATGACAGTGGGGAAATCCTCCTTTGGAACGTTGAAGTAAACATCCCCCTCTGTAGCTGGAATGAGGTTCAGTATTGTGCGCCCAAGTGTTGTTTTGCCACAACCTGTTTCACCGACGACCCCCAGCGATTCTCCTTCCCTCAGTGCAAAAGTTACGTCATCAAGTGCCTTGACGAATCCCTTTGTTCCCCTGAGACCCTTCGTGATTGGAAAATATTTTTTGAGGTCTGAGGCGTAAAGAAGAATATCTTCTCCCTTTCTCCTGTGGGCTGAGCACCTGCACTGTGTATCGTCTGGATCAAACCTGAAACGCGTGGACTTTGATTCTGCTTCCATTAAGGAACTTCCTCCTTTGGCTCCTCTTCAACCTCATCGGAGTAGAGGAAACAGGCTACTCTGTGATCTTTCTCGATCTCTATAAGCTTTGGCTTCTTCTCGCCGCAGACATCCATCTTGAACTTGCAACGGGGGTGGAATCTGCATCCGGTTGGAGGGGAAATGAGGTTAGGAACTGTTCCTGGAATGGATTCCAGCCTTGCTGATTTCTCGAATCTTCTTTCAGCTCTTGGGATAGAGTTCAGCAGTCCAGTAGTGTAAGGGTGTTTTGCATCTTTAAATATCTCTCTCACAGGTGCTTCCTCCACGAGGTTGCCGCCATACATCACGCCTACCCTGTCGCACATTTCTGCGATTACAGCCAGGTCATGTGTTATGAAGAGAACTGAGGTTTTGCTTCTCTTGTTAACATCTCTGATAAGATCAAGTATCTGCGCCTGGGTGGTTACATCGAGGGCTGTTGTTGGCTCATCTGCAATGAGAATTTTGGGTGTCGATGAAAGCGCCATTGCGATCATGGCTCTCTGCTGCATCCCTCCGCTGAGCTCATGCGGATAGGAGTCCATGACCCTTTCCGCTCCCGCAATGTTGACCTGCCTCAGGAGTTCAAGTGCCTTTCTCTGCGCGACTACCTCAAAAGGCTTCTCGTATCTCCTCTTCATGATCTTGAGCCTGAGGCGATAGCTGAAGAACTCTGATCGAAGCGAGGCCTCGAGGTCGGAGATCCTTGCATCAATCTCCGCAAGTCCTGCCTCATTTCCAGTTGACTCGAGTTCCAGCTTGCGCAGGTTCAGTTCGTGTAGGTCGTCAACATTCTTGTAGTAATCCCTTGCGGTCAAGATGTCATCGATGTTGAGGTTTTCACGTTCCGCAAATGCCATCTCTGTTGCCTCACGAACTATGAAATCTCTATCAGTCGAGTTGTTCACGAGATCGTTGACCGGGGTCTCAAGGTCAGGGATACCGTAATCCAAGCACCAGTCGTGAATTATGGCTTGCCTCGTAAGGAGATCTGGCTGAGACATGATATTGTCGATCATTTTCTCGACGTCCTCCTTGTTGAGGGTTTCCCTTTTTATGAGTGATTCTGCAATTGAGCGCCTGTTGTGAAGGAGTATTGCCTCCTTTATCTGTTCACCAATGGTTATGACAGGGTTAAGGGACAGGTAAGGCTCCTGGAATACCATTGCTACCTTGCTTCCCCTTATTCCTGAAAGGACATATCCATGCCTCTTGATAGCCCTCTTGTTCCTCTTTATGATGACATCTTTCTCAGACTTGACCCTTATCTTGGCAAGTTTTGGAAGATCACTCAGGATGTTGAATCCGTCGACATACACTGAACCATGGACTATCCTGCCAGGAGGATCCGGTATAAGATCCATTATGGATGTGGCTGTAACGCTCTTTCCACTTCCGCTTTCCCCCACAAGCCCAAATGTCTCCCCTGTCTTTATGCTCAGTGAGAGGTTGTCAATGGCCTTTACAATCCCGTTAGCAGTGAAGAACCTTGTCTTTAGCCCCACCACTTTCAGTGTTTCATTTTCTTTGTTTTCTTCGCTAATTAGCTGTTCAGTCAGGAATATTACCTCCGAAGTTTCGGGTCCAGTATGTCTCTCAGGCCATCGCCAAGAAGGTTCGCTGCGACAGTAAACACCAGCAGAAACAGTCCGGGGAACAGGAATGTCCACCAGAATCCAAGGAAGAACAGGTTGGACGCATATCCGGCCTGGCCGACTGAGTAGTTAATGAGGACACCCAATTCTGGGGGTGCTGAAAGAGCACTTATTGGGATCACCCCAAGGAAGAACAATGTCGCAAAAATAAGAACAACGCTTCCAATGTCAAGGGACATCTGCACGAAGGCTGGAGAGAGAACGTTGGGCATTATGTGCACAAAAATGTTTCTTGCCTTGGAAGAGCCTGCGGCTCTTGCGGCCTCCACGAAGTTCAACGACTTAGTCGAGAGTGCAAGGCTCCTTGAAAGTCTTGCGTAAATTGGCCACCAGACAATGATCAATGCTAGAATAAGACCGTTCAATCCACCTCCTGCTCCATGTGCAACAAGGGCAGTAACTGCCACTGCAAGCACCAGGAACGGTATGGAGAAGAATATGTCGGTCACTCTCATTATTATCTCGTCCACGACACCGCCCAGATAGGCCGATACAGTGCCGACTGTAATTCCCACAGCAGCCCCGATTGCGACTACCAGTGTAGAGACCCCGAGATCAAACCTAAGGGCGCCAAGCATGGCTGGAAGCAGGGCAATGTTATACTGGGTTCCTCCAAGGATATATGGTAGTCCGTTGGAAAGGACAAAGGGTGAGATTGGCGTCTGGACTATCCCATATGTCCTCGTGAAAACGTAAATGGAGTTCAGGTTGGGAACACCAAGCCACGGCGGGTATGCAAAATCCAGGACCATTATGAAATAGTATATTGCGACTATGATGAGACCCACCAATGCTAGCCTATTCTTGTAAAGGAGCCGGAGCGAAGCTTTCAGTTCCTCAACTCTGGGGTTAGCACGCTTTTCCTGCTTAGCCACCATCTCTGCCGGATTTATGTTTATTTCAGCCATTTTTTCTTCGCCTCCTCAGTACCTTATCCTTGGGTCCAGGTATGCGTACAGAACGTCAACTATGAGGTTTGTCATAACCAGTATCAGGGCGAATACCATCGTCCCTCCCATTACCAGCCACACTTCAAAGGAGCGCGGGTTGATTGCCTGGATGAGAAGATACCCGATTCCATAGTAGGTAAAGACCTCCTCTACAACGACGACTCCGCCAAGCAGGCTGGAGATCAGGAGTCCTATGACCGTTATTGTGGGGAGAAGTGCATTTCTCCTGATATGCTTCTTAATTATGACCTTCTCCGGAACTCCCTTTGCCCTGGCGGTTTTTACATATTCTTGGTTTGCTGAATCCACCATTCCTGCCCGGATGAACCTCAGGATTCCGGCAAGGATACCATAAGTTATTGTCAACACTGGGAGTATGAGGTAATCTACTGCCCTGACGAACATGGCAGGATCTCCGTTGAGGAGAGAATCGATGAGAAGTATGTGTGTTGGACTGGAAAGAAGTGTGGTTTTGCTGACCCAGTCAGGAAGAGAATGGTGATAATTGACCAGACCGTTCCCGACAAATCCTAATACGTTTGTCGGGAATGATGAAACTCCCTGCCCAAAAAAGAATATGAGAAGGTATCCGAGCCAGAATGTGGGCATGGCATACCCGGAAAGGGAGAATATCCTCCCGAAATGGTCAGCAGCCGAGTTCGGCTTTGAGCCGATATATGTTCCCAGCGGAATTGCTATGAGGAGAGAAAGGACTGTTGCGGCAAGAGCCAGCTGAAGGGTGTTGGGGAAGAATATTGATATGTAGTAGAGAACCTGGCCCTGTGGAAGGAAGAAGCCGGATCCGCCAACTATACCCCAGTTACCGGTGATTAGATGCTCCACATAAGTAAGGTAAGTGAGAACAGGGTCATTGAGATATATGCCCTCCTGAGGAGCTATTACTGCGCAGTTGTGGCTCCTCACGGTGTAGTACACTGATACAAGGTTGCATGGCCCATAAGCCCACATCAGCAGGAACACAAATATTGAAAGGCCAATGAGGGTCGGTATCAGGACCAGCAGTCTCCTGATTATGAAATACCTAAGTTCCATAGGATCGAGTTACTTTAACTGAACCTTCATATTTAATCTTTGTCAGGAAGGCACTTGTTGCGCATATCCCATAAGCCCCCCCAGAATAGGTCATATTGAGGGATCCCGAAAGTCATCCCAATATCCCAATGATTCAATTATATATTCATGACATATAGATCATGAGATGGCCTTCTAAGTCCCATTTGGGGAACGGGGCCCTGCCATTCTCCGTACTGAAGCAGCGATCTGCTTATCCTGGTCTCTCGGGTCAATACAAGGCCACGAGAGATATCATTGCAGGTTAGGTCGCAACGCTGGAATAACTTCAGTCTTGATTGACTCCTGTTCTCGTCCCAATTTAACTTAATGATCAGACGACAATATCCGGGCTCCTTCGCGGCAACAATTCTGACATTATAAGAGGGGCAATTATGGTTACCCGGCGCCTGACACACGGTAAGAAGCAGCCGCAAAACTTTTCATGTGAGAACAGAAATTGTGGATGCAAGAGAATTGAAGAACTAAAAAAAATAAGAATAAAAAAAATTGGTAGGCATTTTCTGCCTACGTGTATGAGAGCAGGTTATACAGCAGGTCTCCGCCGCCACCGATCATGACATTTTCCTGGTATGTCACGAACTGGTTCTGGTTGAGCTTTGTGCTGACTATTGCGTTGGCTCCTTCCTGGTACAGGTACACATACCATGTCTGGTTAATGATCCAGTAGTTCATCGCTGTGTAGTTTGCAGACACGGATGCTGCGTTCTGTGGCCCATATGTGGCGTTGTTGTACTCGGAAATCATCTGGTTCATCACTGCGGCCTGGTTCGGGTGGCCGAGGTAATTCATGACTGCCGGGAACATTGCGTTAGCGCCTGGATACAGGGAAGTTGCTCCTGGAACTCCCATCGGACCAAGGTAGTCGCTCGGGTACGGATAGTCTGGAGCCCATCCAAGTATGTAGATAGGCATTGGGTCGTTGGAGTACCACGTGTTTCCCACATGCGTGGGCGCTATCTGGTCTGTCAGTATGGACACGAACGGGAACGGTGTCGCTGGGAACTGCAGGAAGTCTGCAGAGGTGCCGAAGATCATGGATGACAGGTTTGTCGCCCATGAAGTTGCGCCGGCAACATCAACAGGGTCAGGGGAGAATGTTATGATTGGGATTTCCAGCATTGCTCCCTGGTACATTCCCGTCTTGCTTATTCCCATTGCTGCGGCCTGGCCTGTACTCAGGAAAAGATTCCAGTAATGCTGTGCCATTCCGTTTGGTCCAGGGCTAAAGTACGGAACGTTGCCGAGTCCGTGCGCAAACATTGTAGTGTTCATATACGTGAGGTTCTGTGCATAGAGCATCCCCGCCGGCAGCATGCCTGCATACTGGTATGCGAACGTAGCATTGAAGACTGCATTTCCTACCTGGTAGTTGAGGTAGTACTTGTAGTTGTATGCGTAGGAGAACGCAAGCCTAACGTAGTGGTTCGCGAAGAATGCAGATGGCATGTTGATTCCTGGGAACTGCACCGCAGCCTCCGTCATGTTCACGAAGGCGTTGAAGTTATACCAGAATATGCTCAGCGTTGGGAAGGCATGTATCTTCACGATGCCGGCTGACTGAAGCCCAAGAGCCTCATTCCAGCTGCCCGTGGATATTCCTCCAAGCTGGGCGCCGCCCGACTTCAGGAGAAGGTAGGAAGTAGTATATGAGCTGAGATACAGCAGCGTCACGACACCGATTGATGCCTTTGGCATCCATGGGCCCGGGGCGTTGTAGTCAGGGTTTGCCTTTAGTACCACTTCTGTTCCAGGTATTGCAAGATATAGCTCGTATGGTCCGTTTGAGAAGATGTTGTTGATGAAGTACGTGTCATAGCCAGATGAACTTCCCTCGGCCTGGTACTGGACAAATCCAGCTGGGGACCACGGGATGCCTCCGCCATGAGCTATCATCCATGCCGGATCCATGACAAAGTCACCGCTAGCTGCCAGAATTTCAAACACGAATGCCGCCGCCTCAGGTGCCTGGAAGTGGAATGTAACTGAGTTTGATGCGTTGTTCCATGTTATGTTGTTCAGCAGGTTGTAGAAGGTGTTCTCTGTCGTTGGGACAAACGGTATGTAGTTTGGAAGCAGTGCCTGTGCTTCTATCCATCCAGGGGTTCCTGGTGCGCCATTGACGAACAGGAGTGTCCTGTACATCGAGTAGGCAACATCGTAACCGGTTACCGGCGCTCCATTCTGCCAAGTGGCGTTAGCCCGAATGTAGAAGGTGTAGTTCTGGTAAGGCTGCAGGTGTACGGTGTATGGGATTCCCTGGGCGTTCACTTCAGTGTAGTTCTTTGTGACGTTGTCTATTCCGCCATTCTGCACTGATGGAAGATACGCTGCAAGTTCCGGCGCGAAGCTGGAAGATGAAGAGCCGTTATACATCACAAGGTACTGGTTGGTGTTGTAAAGCACTTCATTGCTCACCGTATCATACGCTATTGCCCCGTCGAATGTCTTGTATCCGCCGCTCACGACCTCAGCGTTTGTGAGTGTGGTCGTCTTTGATGGCGGGATATAAAGTTGCGCGTTTGAGAACACAGGGACCGTCGTGTAAACCGTAGTTATTGCGGAGGTGCTTGAAACTGCGCCTGTCGCCGACGGTGTTCCAGTGTAGGTGGAGAGGGCGATTGAGTAAAGACCGTACTTCAGGTTTGTCAGGTTAAGGAATGACTGCGACGTGTTAAGGACATAACCTGCTGAAGCGCTGTACTGGTAGTTGAGATCCCTCTGGATTACTGGGGCGTTGTAGTAGTACACTGTCACCTGCTGGTAATAGACAACATTTACGCCGTCAGCTGGTTCCTGCGCATATCCAAGAAGGAATAAGGCGTGTGAGCCTGGGTTGAAGGCGTTAGAGTAGTTGTTTATCAACTGCGGGGATGACTCGTTTGCAATCAGTGAAATGACTCCCTCTGAGGCGGAACTGGCAACTGTGGTAGCGCCGACCGTCACCTGGAGAAGCTGGTTATAGTTGGTGTAAGTCACTCCGTTTCCATAGTTTACAGAATACAGCACATAGTAAGAACCAGGGTTATTCCAGGTATGGGTTACCGAAATGCTGTTTGTTCCAGCAGACTGGACGGTACTGCTCGTTCCGTCACCAAAATAAAACGTTGCCTGCTGATAGCTCTGGGACGTCTGCAACGATATGGTAGTCAGACTTCCTGCAGTAACAGCGCTTGGGGCTGTAACCACAGTTGGGGTTGTGCTTGGCGCTGCGGGCGGTTTTACAAAATTAGCCGCCAGGAGTGCAGCAATAATTACCACAAGAACCAGGATTATGGCAAACCATTTTCCGCTTGTCCCGGCCTTTCGCCTGGGCACGCGGGATTCGCCGCCTGCTGGTCCTTTTGGAGACTGTTCAGTATTGCTTTCCATGTTTTTCCTCCAAAATTTTTTGATAATCTGAATGTTTCTATTTAAAGCTTTCTGCGAGAAATATGCAAAATGGCTCCAGGCAGGACACTCGTAATGGCTGCCATGAAGCATTGGTTGAATGTACCGGAAATAGTTGGATAGTTGCCAGCGGCTGGGCTAGAGGAACTCCTCTAGGTCTTCCTCTGTAACAGCGTGTATATTCTGGTCAACTATTGGCCCAGCGGACCATACTGGGTCCATCTCCTCATAGCGTTTTTCCTTGGATACATAGAATATCCCGATGGGTAATCTTTCACCACTCTCTTCGGCCTTCTGGTACGCTGCTGTGAAATCTGAGGGATCCTTGGGCTCGTATTTGTATACCTTCTTTCTGAAGTAGTCGTATGTGTTGATCTTGTTGAAAGTCACGCACGGGCTGAAGACATCCACGAATGAAAATCCCCTGTGGAGAATTGCCTGTTTTATGAGTTCCGACAGGTGCTTTGGATCGCCGGAAAAACCCCTTGCGACGAAGGTTGCCCCTGCTGCAAGTGCAAATGTCAGGGGATTTATGGGCCTTTCGATGTTTCCGTCCGGCGTTGATTTTGACACAAACCCGATTTCCGCAGTTGGGGATGCCTGTCCAGTAGTCAGGCCAAAAACCTGATTGTCAGAGACGATGTAGGTTATGTCCACATTTCTCTTGGCAGTGTGGAAAAAGTGCTGGGTACCTTCGAAGAACCCATCACCGTCGCCCCCGTATGCAATTACCGTGAGCTTCGGGTTCGCCCACTTCACAGCCGACGCAACCGGAAGCACTCTGCCGTGCAGGCCGTGAAATCCGTAGGCGTTTATGAACTCGGGGAGGTTGCTGGAACAACCGATTCCTGAGATGACAGCTGTGTCATGTGGTTCCACTCCCAGCTCTGCCAGGACTGTTTTAATTGCGCTCAGCTGTGCAAAGTTTCCGCATGCCGGACACCAGTCTGGCTTGACCCTTCCATTGAAATCATTCACGTTTACCATATCAGTTCCTCCTGATGACTGCTTCTAGCTCATCTGCCAGTGCGCCCGGGTAGAACGCCTCGCCGTCATACTTTCTGACCAGTTCTGTTTTGCAAAGGAATTCCGATCTCAGCAGGCGGTTGAATTGGCCCGTGTAGTTGTTTTCAACCACGATGAGCTTCTTCCTCGACTTCATTAAAGAGGCAATATCCCTGTTCAAGGGGAAAATCCTGTTAACCTCTACTGCCCCCACCTTAATTCCTCTTTCCCTCAGTTTGTCGATTGCCTCCTCAACAACCCCCTGTGTCGAGCCCCACTGGAACACCAGGTATTCTGCATCCTCTGCCCTGTAGGTCTCAGTGGGCGGCATCTCCCTGAGATAGGTTTCGATCTTTCTCATGCGCTTCTCCATCATCCTGATCCTGTCCTTCGGATCCGTGACGGCATCGCTAACTACGTCCCCGTATTCGTTATGCTCATCGGAATCCTCATTGTGCATGAGCCCTTTCATTCCGGGGAAAGACCTGGGTGAAATCCCGTTCTCCGTTATGAGGTACCTCCGGTAGTTTTCCGTGTTCTCCTTTGCAATGTACCCACGGTCAATCTTGAAATCGAAATTCAGGTCTTCCACTGTCTGGAAATTCTCTGCAAGATAAAGATCCGACATCACTATGACCGGGGTCTGGAATCTTTCTGCAAGGTTGAACGCCTCCGCAGTGAGAGTCGCAGACTCCTTCACGTTCCTTGGCGCAAGAACGATCCTCGGGAAGTCCCCCTGGGATGCGCCGAGCACAAGATTCAGGTCAGCTTGTTCAGTCTTTGTGGGAAGCCCGGTGGATGGCCCTGCCCTCTGAGCCTCGTAGATAACTATGGGTACTTCAAGCATTCCAGCCATTCCAAGGGCTTCAACCATCAGGCTGAAACCTCCTCCCGACGAGGCGGTCATTGACCTTACCCCTGCGTAGTTCGCGCCTATTGTCATGTTTATGGCTGAAATCTCGTCTTCGGGAAGCTTTACGAACACCTGGAACTTCTGGGAATGGTTGGTCATGAACTCAAGGCATGATGATGCAGGCGTCATGGGGTAGCCAATATACATCTTGCATCCGGCCTTGACAGCCCCGAATCCTATCGCATGCCCACCGCTTATCACATATAGCTTCTTGGTGCTCTTCCTGAGCTTTACATCAACCGGCTTGAAGTTCTTGAGATAATAGTCATAGCCTTCCCTAGCTGCCTTCACGTTCTGGTCGGCCACCGCCCCCTTCTTCCCGAAAGTGTCAGATATGACTCCTGCAAGGATGTCAAAGTCCGTTCCTATGCTGGCGAATGCCGCGCCAATAGCCACTGTGTTTTTCAGCAGGGGATTCTTGCTGTATTTTGAAGCAATTTCTGATAGGGGCATCGGTGCATACCCGACATTTCTCTTCTCGAACCCCGTAATCGACTGGTCGTAGATGGCAATGCCGGAAAGGGGCGAGGAACCTCCCTCGTTTATCTCGGGATTTGTGTGCCTTTCCAGTCCATCCCTGTTGAGAGCTATGAGGATGTCGAGTCCATCGCCCTGGTTCTTGACTGGCCTTTCCGACCCCCTCACCTGATACCAGCTCTGGCCACCTCGAACTATGTCCTGGTAGTAGTTGTAAGTGAAGGCATATAATCCGCTTCTTGCAAGTGTTTTTGTGATGATTGTGCCGGCCGACTGGACTCCGTCTCCAGCGGCTCCGGCTACCCTGAAAATAACCTCATTTCTGCTCATGACGATCACTGTGGGTTCCCAAATGGTGCCTGGGAGGCAGTATCTTATGAACCTATTAATAAATATCCGAAATCAACATCGCTGGCGCTTCTATTGCACTCCCTGTATACACCGTACATTATGGCGATCAAGGAGGCGATCTGTTTTAGAACTTCATGGAGATATAACGCTATGAAGCGAACTGAGCAGGATGTCATAGGAAAGGTGGAGATCGAGGATTCTGTCTACTATGGAATAAACACGTACAGGGCAATTGAGAACTTCAGAATCTCAGGGATACGCCCCGATTCTGATCACGTGGTCTCGATGTCACAGATCAAGAGATCTGCTGCAATCGCGAACTTCATGGGGAAGAAACTTCCCGGGGAGAAGAAGGATCTGGTGGTAAAGGCATGCGACAGGATCATCCGCGGGGAGTTCCATGACAACTTCGTGCTTGATGTCTTCCAGGCGGGTGCAGGAACATCCTTCAACATGAATGCGAATGAGGTCATCGCGAATGTTGCCCTTGAAATCTCTGGAAGGAAGAAGGGAGAATATGAGTTCATACACCCAAATGACCATGTGAACATGAGCCAGAGCACCAATGACGTCTTTCCAACCATGATAAGGCTCACTTCAGTGCGGAAAGCCAGGAGGCTTCTTGTTGAGCTCGGGAAGATCAGGGAATCCCTCGAGAAGAAATCCAGGGAATTCTCTACGGTGGTAAAGCCCGGCAGGAC
The DNA here is from genome assembly GCA_021817735.1 of Thermoplasmata archaeon. GTDB lineage: Archaea > Thermoplasmatota > Thermoplasmata > Thermoplasmatales > Thermoplasmataceae > JAKAFX01. Next base: position 17,457 of record JAKAFX010000013.1, read on the forward strand.
TCACCTCCAGGATGCTGCACCAGTGACTCTGGGCATCGAGATGTCAGCATATGCCTATGCCGTGGACCGCGGAATTAAGGAACTGGAAAGGCAGCTTGACTTCCTTATGGATCTCAACATTGGAGGCACTGCTGTTGGGACAGGCATCAACACTGCGCCAGGATATAAAGACAATGTGGTCAAAGAGATAGCTGCTATCACTGGAGAACCCTTCAGGCCCAGCAATAATTTGCCAGGGATAATGGAGTTCCAGTCAGACTTTTCCAGAGTAATGGGTGCTGTGGTAAACCTGGCCCTTGACTTCAACAAGATGTCCAATGATATCAGACTGCTTTACTCAGGACCGGGAGCTGGTATCCATGAGATCACCATACCAGCCGTCCAGCAGGGTTCATCCATTATGCCGGGAAAAATCAATCCCTCCATAGCGGAGGCAATGAACATGATCTGCCATTCCATAGTGGGGGCGCAGCAAGCAGTGAACATGTCTGTCCAGGCAGGGCAGTTGGAGCTCAACGTCATGATGCCAAATATTGACTACGAGCTTAACCGGTCAATGGACATACTGACTACCGGCGTGAAGATGTTCAGGGAGAAACTCGTGGATGGCCTGGGTGCAGACCGTGAGAGCAGCATGGAGCATATGTCAAGGAGCTTCGGCTCTGCTGCACTGCTAAATCCTTACCTCGGGTATGATACAGTGGCCAGGATAGTGCAGGAAGCTCTCCACACTGGAAAATCCATAAAACAGCTCGCCCTCGCAACTGGTAAAATTACTGAGGACGATTTCCAGAAAGCCATGGAAGGGGGAATTCCGAAGTAATCAGATTACTCCGGATTCCTCGCCATATACTTCCCTGGACAGGACCCTCATGTCACTCTTAGACGGCCCAAAGTAGATCGAGAGTGTCATGGAGTCCCTGTAGAATTTCTCGACCCCAAAGTCCTCCAGGTAGCCGTACCCCCCGTGGACCTGAAGGGCTACCTTTGTTGCCCTTCTCGCGAGATCCGTGGCAAGTGGCTTTATGTATTCATCGCGGGCCGTGGAGAAGAATACCATGGTCCTGAGGTGCTCTTCCTGGGCCTTGAACCCTGAAAGCTGAAACGCAACCGGCTCGTAATCCTTGAGGGGCCTGCCGAAGGTTTTCCTCACCCTGGAGTAATCTATTGCCATGTCTATTGACCGCCCAGTCATGCCCAGTGCCATTGCAGCTACCTCCCTTCCTGAATTTCTAATGGTTTCCTGGATAAGGGCTGCACCTCCGCTCTCGGCGATTTTCTCCACAGGCCTTTCCTTAAGAGACACGTTTCCGAGCCCTAGCCCCCTGAAACCAAGAGCCGGAAGGATCTCTATGCCGTCGTTGCCCTTTGCAAGGTATAGCGCGTCCTGGTGCTGGAAGATCAGGTAATCAGAGGACGGAAGTATCACTGTCCTGATTGTTCCAGTTACCTTTCCGTCACTGATCGTGATGTTTCCAGGCGAGGAGGAAGACTCGTTCAGGCTCAGGATATCCACGGTCGTCGTCTTGTTGCCAGATGCAATTTCTCTTATGATGTCCGATTTCCCCGACGCCCCAAGAATCCTGCAGGCAATTGAATTCTGCAGCATAAGGTACATTGCAAAAGATGGCGAAGACCTGGCAGTTCTCTCCAGTATGAGGAGGTATGATTCCCTGTCAAGCCCTGATCCTCCGCTGGCCGGATCTGCGGTTGCAGTGTTGAATCCCTGGGCTCCAGATTTTGCAGACAGGTCCCTGGGCATTCCTTCCCTCTCAATCCTGAGCGCGAGCGGCTCTACGTTTCTTGTGCAGAATTCATCAACGTTCTCACGTAGCATTCTATAGCTGTCCTGATCCATTCTTACTGCGCCTCCTTGACAATGTTCCTGGAGATAATCAGCTTCTCAACCTCGCTTGTACCTTCCCAGATCTCAAGTATTTTCGCGTCTCTGTAGAACCTCTCCAGGTCTGAGGAGATCCCGTCCACCCCAGTTATCTCAAGTGCTTTTTCGGCTACGAAAACTGCTGTCTCCGCAGCATATTTCTTAGCCATGCTTGTCACTGTTGGATCAGGCTTGAAATTGAATAGGTATGATGCAGCCTTGTATGTGATAAGCCTGGCCGCCTGCAGTTGGGTTGCCATGTCTGCAATAGCGAATTGTATGTCCTCCTTTTCGTAGTATTCCCTGCCCTTCCTCTTCAGGATAGATATTGCCCGGTCGAAGGCGCCCTGGGCTATCCCGATGCCCTGGCCGGCAACAAATATCCTGCTGATGTTGAAGAATGTCATGATGTAGTAGAATCCCTTGCCTTCCTCGCCAATGAGGTTCTCCTCTGGAACAACCACATTATTGAGTTCCAGTTCCGCTGTATCGGTTGCCCTCACTCCCAGCTTTCCCTTGAGCTTGTTTGCCTTGAATCCAGGGAATCCAGACTCCACTACGAAGGCGCTGAGCCCGTGGTGCCTCTTCTCCTCCTCGGATGTTCTCACCAGCATGACAAAGAAGTCAGCGATTGATCCGCTTGTTATGAACATCTTTGCGCCATTTATGATGTAGTTTTTCCCTTCCTTCCGCGCAGTGGTCTTGAGTCCAGCAACATCGCTTCCACCACCCGGCTCAGTCACGGCAAGTCCCATCATGGATCTGCCCTCGTTTACCGGATTCAGGTATTTCTCCTTCAGGTGATCGCTGCCAAAGAGCATTATCACTTCTTCTCCAAAGTATGGTACCGTGGCCGAGATTCCAAGGCCAGCATCCTGCCTGCAGAGTTCCTCTATGGCTATTAGCACTTTCCACGGGTCACTATAGTCTATTACCTTCTCTGCGTGCGCCTTCTTCCTTATCTCGTCAGGGTACTTTTCCTCCCTGTCGAACATTCTTGCCAGTTCCGGAGTGAATTCCCTCTCCGCGAACTCCCTTGCTTTCTCCCTGAATTTCACCTGATCCTCTGTAAAGTCGAAATCCACTTCTCTCACGCCCTTTCCAGTACCATCGAGTAGCCCTGCCCTCCTCCGACACATAGGGTGGCTACGCCCCTATCCTTTCCCTTCTCCTGCATCGATCTTGCAAGCGTTCCTGCAAGCCTTGCGCCGGATGCGCCCAGCGGGTGTCCTATGGATATCGCGCCCCCGTGGACGTTGACTTTTTCCTCTGGTATTCCAAGTTCATTCATTGCGTTGAGAACCACGACAGCGAATGCCTCGTTTATCTCCCAGAGATCGATGTCGTCTGCCGTAAGGCCAGCGCTTTTCAACGCCTTCCTGCTTGCCGGGACTGGGCCCTCACCCATCAGAGAAGGCTCAACCCCTGCCCAGCCGATGGAGACAATCTTCGCCAAGGGCTTTAGCCCGTACTCATTCACCTTCTCACCTGATGCCAGGAGAACTGCAGAAGCCCCTGCATTAAGAGGCGAAGAATTGCCCGCCGTGATCTTCCCGTCGCTCTTGAAGGCTGGCTTAAGGTTTGACATCTCCTCAATCTTGGCTCCTTTGCGAATGCTCAGGTCAGAGTCTATGAGAACTTCCTTGTTGTCTTTTTCCACAGGAACAGGTTCTATTTCTCCCTTGAAGTAACCATTGTCCAGCCCTTCCGAGGCAAGATGATGGCTCCTGTGCGCAAATTTGTCCATGTCCTCACGTGATATGCCCTTGAGATCTGCAAGCTTTTCCGCTGTAAGTCCCATGGAATAACCCGTATTCATGTCAAGCTTAGCAAACTCTGGCCGGACAAGCAGTTTGATGTTTGGCTTGATGTGTGGGTTGTTGTTGAGCGGAACGTGCGTCATATGCTCCATTCCCCCTGCGAGCGCCATGTCGGAGAACCCTGTCCTGATCTCCATGAATCCAATGCCTATCGCGTTGAGGGATGATGAGCAGGCTCTGTCGATTGCCATCGCCGGGATCGTTACCGGAAGACCCGAAACCAACTGGGGATGCTTCCCCCCGTAAGTCCAGTTCTCGTCTGCCTGAAGTGCGCAACCCGATATGACATCCCCGATCTCGTTTGGATTCACAGAATTCCTGTCAACTAGTTTCTTGTACAGCTTACCGAGGGCCTCGTCCATCCTCAATGAGTTAAATGCGTCCCTTTCAGGCTCGTTGGGCCTTGATCTGGAAAAAGGCGTTCTCCTGTAATCAACTATATAAACTTCCCTTTGGTTTTCCATCACTTAGGAATGTATGAACGCTATATATTGTTGCCATGCCTAATATGAGGGCCAGGAGCGTGGGAGAGCATGAATTCCCTTAAAAATGCGCAGGATCTGGAGCCTTACCGGGCAATCGGCAGGTCCCTTCCTTCCTGCACATTTTACAATATCGCGGGGTTCACTTCTTGATCCTGCTGGCGAGCAGCTCTGAGATGTCCATCACGTCCATGCTCTCCTCGCGGTTGGTCACCTTTCTGGCGTCGTCAAGCATCGTCATGCAGAAAGGACAAGCTGTAACGACTGTGGATGCGTTTACCTCGGCAGCCATTTCTATGCGCTTGTGCGAGATCTTTGTGCCAACGCTCTCGTCCATGAAGAGCCGACCTCCGCCTGCGCCACAGCATAGCCCCTTTGTCTTGTTCATCTTCATTTCCCTGAAGTCCGTTGCAAAGGTTCCCACCAGATCTCTCGGCGCATCAAATTCCCTGTTGTACCTTCCCAGGTAGCATGGGTCGTGATAGGTGAATACCTCCCCTTTGTCTCCTTCGTTTGGCGTGATTTTGAGCTTCCCCTCGCGGATGAGGCCGTCGATGAACTGGGTGTGGTGATATAACTCCAGCTCTATGCCGAACTTCCTGTAGTCGTTCTTCAGTGAGTTGAAGCAGTGGGGGCAGGACGCGATGACCTTCTGGACTTTGTGTTTCTTGAGGGTTTCGACGTTCTGGGTGATCATGTTCTGCGCAAGATACTCGTTACCTGCCCTTCTGGCTGGGTCTCCTGTACATTTCTCCTCCGATCCGAGTATGGCAAAGCTCACTCCAGCCTCCTTCAGGAGCTTCACAGTTGACTTTGCGATCTCCTGGTTCCTGCGGTCGTAACTGGACAGGCACCCTACCCAGTACAGATACTCATAATTGGCATCAGGCGTCTTTGATAGATCGACAACATCTATGCCCTGAGCCCAGTCAGCCCTGCTTGCAGGATCGTTTGCATATGGGCTGAAGTATGATTCAATGTTACTGAACATGGTCAGGGCTTCCTGAGGCGCCTTTCCCTGGTTAAGCACCAGGGATCTCCTCATGTCTATGATCTTGTCAACATGGTCAATCATCACCGGACATTGCTCAACGCAGGCCATGCAGGTGGTGCATGACCAGAGATCTTCCTCCTTGATCGGATCCCCGATCACTGGCTTCAGCACCGTGTCCGCCTCGCCTTTGCCTTTCCGGAGATCTCTCCCCTGTGCAATCACTGTTTCTCTCAGGTCCCAGATAATGCTTCTGGGGGAGAGTGTCTTGCCAGTCATATTTGCGGGACAGTTCGCAGTGCATCTTCCACACTCAGTGCATGCATAGAAGTCAAGGTAGTCCTTCCATGAGAAGTCCCTGATGTCGGTTGCCCCGAACCTCGTGTCCTTCTCGAAATCCATTGTCGTGAGCTGCCCAATGGGTTTGTTGTCAGCAAGCAGGACGTTGAGAGGAGCTGCTACAAGATGAAGGTGTTTTGACCTCGGGATGTAAACAAGGAAGGTCAGGAATATGAAAGCATGAAGACTCCATATAGTCCAGTAGTACGTCGGCCCAATGCTGGATGGTATCCTTGGAAGGAAAGACGCCAGGAAGGAACTTATTGGAGTAACCCAGGACGGCAGGCTTTCCATGATTGCCCCGGGTATTCCTGCAGAGATTCCCTGAAGCCTGGCGATGGAAAGCATGAAATAAGTAATCATGAGTCCACCGATCAGGACAAGTATGAATGCTGCCTCGAAGCCGTTGTACCCCTGATACCTCTTGATCTTCCTTATCCATCTCCTGTACACGGAATAGAAGACGTCAGCAATCATTATGGCTGCAAAGATGTCAACTGTGAAAAACACTGCATATTCCAGTGGCCCACTGAGGAAGAATCCAAATGATGGGTCGATTCCCTTGAGGAAGAAATATGAAGAATAGAAGGCAAAAGTGATAAACCCCCAGAAGAAAAGGAAGTGCATTACTCCCCCGCCGGCTTCTTTCAACAGCTTCCCCTGAAGGAATACGTTGCGTATAACCAGGTAGATCCTCCTCAGGATGTCCACTGGCATGGATATTTTCTTCAACGGCACCCGGAACATGTTCCAGGCATTCTCATAGATGGAATAGAGGAAAAGACCAACTGCAGCCAGAACTGCTATCAGCAGAAGTACCGAGAATAAATACAGCATATCACCAACCTGATACGGTATATTCATTGGGGTTTATCCTAATTGTGACACCCTGGTGGATCAAGTTGGTTGATCCTGATCCCTTTCTCCAGTCCTAATGCTTTTCTGCGTTTGGATATTGTTTTCCTGAACCCGAGGCAGAAAATATTAACAAGAAGTGCCAATACAGAGGATGAGTTGAATGCCGTACCAGATTGTAGTTCTAATAAAGCAAATGCCTGATCTGGAGCTCATTAAGCCGGATCCATCAACAGGTGAGCCAAATGTCAAGTCAGTACCTTTGAGGTTCGAGACCCTTAGCAAGCACGCCACGGAAGCTGCAGTGAGGCTCAAGGAGAAGTATGGAGGCAAGGTAACTGGGATATGCCTGGGCACAGAGACCGCAGGCCAGGTAATGAAGGAAGCGTTCGCCATGGGTGTGGACGAAGGGATCGTGATAACCGGGTACCAGGGAAGTAATCCCAGGTATACTGCACGAATACTTGCGGAAAAGATCAAGAGCATACCGCATGATGTAGTGGTGCTTGGCAACCAGTCTGCAGATTCCTATACAGGGATGATCCCGGGAATGATCTCTTCCATGCTTGGCGTACCTTTGCTTGGGAATGCGCTTTCCATTGAACTGTCTGATGGGTCTGCACAGGTGCTTCGAGTAATGGAGGATCGAAACGAAAAGATACAGTCCAAGCTTCCAGCAGTCATTTCTGTAACCCAGGAGATTAACGAGCCGAGGCTTCCGCCTGTCATGCAGATACTTGCAGCGGGCAGGAAACCTATAAAAACCGAAAAGGCGGAACCTGGAAAAAGTTACACCGCGATAAGATCCAACAAGGCGCCAAAGAGCGAAAGGAAGAAGCAGATATTCGAGGACCCGGTTAAGGGTATCCCCGAAGTAGTGAAGGCACTTAAGGAGGCCATACGATGAAAACCCTTGTTTACTCAGATTCCCAGGATATTGCTGCACAGCTGGTTGCCAAGTTTTCTCAGTTCGGGGAAGTCACTTTGCTTGTTTCTTCGGGAAATGTTGATAAGCTGAAGAAGTACGGACCAACCTCTATTATCTCATTCGAGGGCCCAGAAAATCCTGATGCCCTTGCTAACATTGCTCGAACAGCGGCAGAAAAGGGACAGCATGAAATGATCGCCATAGGCTCTACCACAGTGGGCAGAGATATGGCAGGAATCCTTGCCGGAATGATTGGGGCGGATGTGATGGCTGAGATTGTCGACATCAGGAATGATGGGGGCAAGATTGTTACAAGAAGGTTCTTCCTGGGGGGCAAGACTGTACTTGAGGAAGAGACCACCTCGAAGATATTCACGGTAAGCCCTGGCATAGCCGAGCCTGCAGAAAAGGCAGGTAGTCCTCCAATCGAGCACCTTGGCCTTGCTGCCTCTTCAGTTTCCGTTATTGAAGTGATACCGAAAATGGCTTCTTCTGAGGACATTGAGAAGGCAAGCGTGATAGTGTCCGTTGGAAGGGGAATTGGGAGCAAGGAGGGGATTGAGAAGATACGGCCGCTTGCGGAAGCCCTCAACGGCGTCATTGCTGGCTCGAGGCCTGTCTGCCTGGACTACCAGTGGCTCAGTGAGGAGAAGCAGGTCGGGCTATCAGGAAAGAAAGTCAGGCCAAAGGTCTACCTCGCCCTGGGAATCTCCGGCCAGATACAGCATATTGCTGGAATGAGAGGTTCAAAAATGGTGGTGGCCGTGAACAAGGACAAGTCTGCCCCAATCTTCGAAGAGGCTGACTACGGACTGGTTGGAGACCTGTACCAGATAGTCCCAAAACTGCTTGAGGCCCTAAAGGCATAGACTGCATAGTGCTATCCTGCAGTGAACATATAGCACGCCGACATGTTTTTTCATGGCGGACAATGCACTATGGATAATATCATCGGAGCACGAGGCCAGAGAAAGGCAAAGGCTGGGATGATGTTCAGGTCGTCTTCTTTGGTCCCAGCCAGAAGCTTCTTCTTGAAAATGTCTGGATATCAGGCATTTCCTCTGTGCCATGATGCAGGCTGGCATGAAGCCCTCGGCCTGCCTTGCATTAGCCAATGAACAGAACATAACCACTGAACTCTCTGGCCTTGGAATGGATATTATCTTTGTGGGCCCAATCATGAGCTCACTGATAAGGAAAGGTTTCTCTGTGATGACCTTTTAATTAGTAATGGCTGTTAGGTTTAAGGCCAGCGATTTCCCTTACAGGTCAGCCGATCACTTGACTTGCATGCCATAAATTAAGGTTCAGGGCGCTTTGGCTTCGCCCCGCATTACCTGGAATACACCTGCTCAGGATGGAATTCTTTCCAGGAGTTTCCTGTTTGATTCGAGGACTTCAGTTCCCTTGACTATTCCTCTCTGGGCTTCCTTTATGTCCTTTATGCCATGGACAAACTTCTTGACCTCCTCCGGGAATCTTGTGCCCGCGATTGGAAGAAATCCCTCGACGAATCGCGAGGCGTTGATGTTGCCCACAAACACGCTGGAGATCATCTCAACCATTTTCCTTGCCTTTTCCACGATGAATTTCCCATTTGCAGGGTTGGAAATTGCACTGTCAAAGTAGGTGCTCATGTCCTGCTTCTTGACCGATCCTTCGTTGATCATCTTGATGACCTGATCTACCGTCTCCTCTCCAGGTATGAAACCAAGTGCGGTCAGGACCTTTACCCGGTCTTCATCGCTGCGCATAGTCCTGAGTGATGCAATCATTTCTGCGGAAGATTTGTCTGCTATTGCCTTTGATATGGCAACAGAAAGCCTGAGATCTGGCTTCACCGAGTCCAGGGTCTCGAACTGCTTTGCCTCCTTCTTTGCAAACGACTCGTCAAATATTGCAAGCCGTTCACTGACAAGCCCAAGTGTCTCGAGATCTTCCTCATTGTCTGATCTGCTTAGCCTCTTGAACTGCAGCTCGTGGAACTTCCTACCAAGGCTCCTTATCTCCTCGCTCTTTGGCTTCAGCAGATGCAGAAGATGGAGCTGGTTTGACAATGCTGTGATTACCAGCCTCTCGCTGTCATCGAACAGCTTCATCATGACTTTGAAGTACTCGTCCCATCCAGCAACTCCTGCCCTGAAGAATGCAAAGTAATCACTGATTAGTCCCTG
>JAKAFX010000014.1 GCA_021817735.1 Thermoplasmata archaeon
CGATGACAACCACTGCCAGGATCGCAACTGCAGCAAACGCGAACACTCTGTACAGGTTCAACATCATCACCTGATCGTCTCGATGATCTTCCTGTACTGTTCTTCCGTGATTTCCCCTCGGGCAAGCCTTTCCTTTGCGATATCCTCCGGAGTCATGGCGCGAGGCTCATAGTGCCTGATATCCTCATCCCGGAAGGCATCGAGTATGAAATAGATGAACAGGATGACAAATACCACCGAGATCGCTCCAAGGATTGGCATGATTATTCCCATGGAGTAGTATCCATATCCCCCCATCATTCCGTATGCGCCAGTTCCAGAGGGGTATCCCACGCCAAAAAAGTAGGACCCCGCGATTGCCAATGCTGCCACAATGGCAACAAGACCAACAAGAACCCATATGAGGTTCCCGATTTTTCTGTCCATGATTCCCATATATCCTGAAACAGTCCTTAATGCCTGGCTGAAACATGTTTCATGAAACTACTTGGAAGAGATTTCACTGTCAAGGATGACCTCATTGGTCACCCCCTTCCTGACCCGGACGACCACTCCTTTGTTCTCCAGTGAGGTAAGGGTACGTGACAGGGTGGCCTTGGAAGTGCCCAGTGACAAGGCAAGCTGGCTTTGCAGGGCCCTGCCGCTGTTCTTCTTCAGGGCATCCACTACACTTGATTCCAGTGCAGTGAGGTACATCTCTGCTGTCCCTTGCGACACATTGCCTTCGGTTCGAGTGTTCTCAGTTCCAGCGAATAGAACGCGTGAACCTGCAGTCGATATTCTCCCGTACGTCCTGATCGCGCCTGCCAGTGAAAAGGCAGCAACAAGGATGTTACACGCCAGTACGCCCAGGTACAGGTAGAACAGAGAGGAACTTACAGTCCCCTCCACGAACGCCAGCACCGAGAAGACCGTCGTGGATATCACGATGACAAGCAGGGAAAGCAGGAGAGATATGCCATAGAAGATCAGCATCCTGAATAGCCTGTTCCTCTCGGGCAAACGAGATTTTCCCATTAGTGTTCCTCCTTTCATTTGCACCACAGTGTAATATGCCGCGGCTCGATTGCACGCCAGTTAGTTCCATTCACCAGACTTATAGGCATCTATAAACATTTCAACCTAAAGGCTACGTGATATGGGATGAATCCGGCACACCTCAGGCGCCTAGAAATGTTCTGTCTAGCTTCGAGAAGTCCGCAAGCATCTTCCTCCGAAGGAGCATTGAGTTTAGCACAACCGATGTGGAACTCAACCCCATTGCAAGGGCAGACAGTATCGGCAGGAACGAATAAATTCCAAGGCCAAGGAATGGGACCAGGATTCCTGCAGCGACAGGTATGAGTACTGAATTGTAGCCAATGGCCCATCCAATGTTCTGCTTGACCTTCTGTATCGTCCTGTCACCAATTATCTTCGAGTAGACGACATACCTGAGATCATTATTCAGCAGGATCAGGTCACCGCTTTCCCTTGCTATGTCTGTTCCAGATCCCATAGCAATGCCCACATCGGCTGTTTCAAGCGCAACAGAATCGTTGATCCCGTCACCGGTAAAGGCCACGTATTCTCCCTTCTCCTGATAGGACTTTATGATGTCACCTTTCTGTTCAGGCAGAGTTCCCCAATGAAAATCTTGAATCCCGAGTTCCGATGCAACTCTGGACGCCTCTTCCTTGGCATCACCCGTGATCATCACCGCCTTGATGCCCATGTTTCCAAGGGCTTTTATGGCTGCTTGGGAGGAATTGCGAATCCTGTAGTCCAGGGAAATGCTTCCCCAACGTTCCCCATCAACAATGACATTGACGACAGATCCTCTCTCATCTCTCGCTCTGCTTATGTTCACGGTCATCCCGGAAATGGATCCTGATATCCCGGAGCCAGGAGTTTCAACAACCCCAGACGCCTCCTCAATCTCGATCCCCTTCTCTGCGGCCGCGGAAACAATGGACCTTGCAATCGGGTGATTTGAGTTTGCCTCAACAGATGCCGCAACGCGAAGTATTTCAATTTCAGTATGCCCAGTTTGCGCCTTGATGCCTGATACGACCGGATCCGGTTCAGTTAGCGTTCCTGTTTTGTCAAATACTGCGAGGGTCAGTTTTGAAATCCTGTCCAGCGATGAAGCGTTCTTGACCACTATCCCCTTTTCAGACGAAACCTTGGATGAAATCAGCAGGGTGATTGGTCCTGCCAGCCCTATTGCGCACGGGCAGGCGATAACTATCACGGAAACGAAGGCAAGGACAGCAATTTCAATGGGTTGGCCAAAACCCGTGCTACTGAGGTACAGGTACCAGAAAGCAAAGGTGGCAATGGCCGTTACTATAACTATGGGGACGAATACCGCCGAGAATGTGTCAGCAATTCTCTGGACTTTTGCCCTTCCAGAAGCTGCCTTCTGTATGAGCTGATAGATCTGGCTTACTGTGCTGTCTCTGCCTGTTCTCTCCGTTTTTACCTTTATGGCACCATTGAGGTTTCTTGTGCCTGAAGTGACGGTGCTTCCCGGCTTCATGAGCACTGGTTCAGGCTCGCCGGTCAGCATGCTCTGATCGATTTCGCTGCTCCCCTCCACAACCACTCCGTCGACAGCAAAAATCTCTCCGGGCTTTACCAGCAGGACATCACCAGGCTTCAGCGATGAAGCCGGGACATCCATGGCGCCGGATACTCCACCAATAAGATGAACGGTTTCCGGAAGCATTCCCATTAGTTTTCCCGCAGCCTTGTTGGCCCTTGACTTGGTGAAATTCTCTATGTAGTTCCCGGTCAGGATGAGCGTTATTATGAAGGCAGAAGCGTCGAAAAACACGCTAGATCCTGGAATGGTCGATGGAAAGAATGTCACGAATACAGAGAACGTGAACGCAGTCAGTGTCCCAATGGAAATCAGCAGATCCATGTTACCGGATTTTTGCCTGATGGCGTGATATGCTCCATCGTAGAACCCAAGGCCTGAATAAAATTGCACAGGCAGGGCAAGCGCCAGAAGCAGATAGTCACGATACGGAATGCCAGTAACCAGGTAGGTGACAAGAAGTACCGCAAGAGCTAATGGCCACGCCACAGCCAGTCTTAACCTTAGCCTTGAAGCTTCCCTTTCTGGCGACGTGAAATTTACCAGGCAGGACCTCGAACAGAAATAGAGCCTTTCCCCGTCCTGATCTGCGTATATGTCAGCGGTATCCGGCACGAACATGCCGCATACAGGGTCGGTGGGCATTCTTGGGTTTACCTGCTGTGCTTGAGCGGGTTCTTGTCAAACTCCGTCTTGCAGTGCCCGGAGCAGAAGTAGAACTTCTTCCCCTGGAACTCGCTCACGAACTTCGTGTCTTCCTTCACTTTCATTCCACACATTACGTCAACAGCCATTATGTTCGCCTCATGAGCTGCAACCGTGTGCATCTCGATTCAGGTAATCCGGGAAAAGTATTTACCATGATCCCCAAAGCTTCTCCAGTCCAGTGCTAGGATCCAGGAAAGCAGCGCTCAGGTTCAAGTCTTAAGAAGGCTTATTATACGCTCAGAAAATCGATCCTGCAATGAGTTCTGAGCATGAAGGTGAAGCTGTTGGACGTATCGTTGGGGGGGACTCGGCTTCGCTGACCATCGAAGGCAATAACGGGGCCAACCTGGAGCTTGATGAATTGCTCGTTTCCGAAAGCTCATCCAGCGATTATACAGTACTCAAGATCAACAACATGAGTTATGGGCCTCCAACAAACCCTGTTGTACCCGATGCAGCTAAATCGCTACACGATGACCGGCGGCAGGATCGTGAGGAACAGGATCATATGTTCTATATGGCAAGGCCAGTCCTTAGGTACAGCGAAGGTAAACTGGGAATACCGAAAGTAATCCCACAGCTGTGGTCCGAGGTCAGAAGGGCGAATAAATCCGATTTCGAGTTCCTTACGAATAATTCCCCAGACACAGTATTCATCGGGAAGATCAGGTCAGGGAGCAGGGTCATGGATATAGACATCAGGCTGAACGGCAGGGACCTGCTTACGCACCATGTGATGATTCCCGCGACCACTGGAAGGGGAAAGAGCAACCTGGTCAAGGTTATGCTCTGGAGCATATTGAGCTCAGGAAGGTTCGGGATACTCCTGCTTGATTCACACGACGAGTATTACGGCAGAACGGGGAGAGGACTCAAGGAACACCCTGATTCGACGGAAAGGCTTGCATATTATTCTACAGACTCAGTCCCAGGCTCATTCAGCCTCGTGATTAACCTTGAATCAATTGAGCCCGACCACTTCGAGGGAATCTTGGCCTTCACCGAAGCACAGAAGCAGGCCATATCCCTATACCATCGGGCATTCAAGGAGAAATGGATAGAGGCAATTGTCAGGGGGAAGGAAATAAGGGAAAGCGTTTCCGAGATCACAATCCGGGTGATCCAGCGAAAATTGAGGAGGGTCCTGGGAATTTACGAGGAAAACGGACGGATAAAGTGCGAAAGCTCAGTTTTTTCGGCTGATTCTGGAACCACCACGCTTGTTGATATCGTGAAATCGCTTGAATCAGGGAAGACCGTCATACTTGACACCTCAAGGCTTGGGGACGACGGAGAACTACTGATCGGCAGCATAGTGGCAGGAAGGATTTTCAGCCTGTACAGGAATTATAAGGGAAGCGGGGAGCTGGATTCAAAAGCCCCAGTCAGCATTGTTGTGGAGGAAGCCCCAAGGATACTCTCCGAGGACAAGATTGCAGAGGAAGGTAACATATATTCAACCATTGCGAGGGAAGGAAGGAAATTCAATGTGGGGCTTATCGCAATAACACAGCTTACCAGCGTGATACCCAGAACAATTCTATCCAACATAAATACCAAGATAATCCTTGGAAACGAGATGGCGCTTGAACGTGAAGCCATAATCAACAGCGCTGTACAGGATCTTTCCGACCAGGATAGGTCAATTGCAAGCCTGGACAAAGGAGAGGCCATTGTGAGCAGCATATTCACCAGGTTTGCAGTCCCGGTCTATACGCCGGAATTCGAGCAATTCGCCGCAACAGAAAGAAAGCCCAGGGGAATGAACCAAGGGCTTATAATGTGAGGACAGAGATGGGAAGATTTGCACATATAGCGGATGTACACCTCGGCTCCAACCGGGAGAAATCCATGCGGGATCTGGAGATGAGGGCGTTCCATGAGGCCATGGACCGGTGCATATCCGAAAAGGTTGACTTCACCATTCTGTCTGGAGATCTCTTTCACACGGGAATCCCAGATCTGACTGTGGTCGACCAGGCACTGGTGAAGATCAGGGAAGTCAGGGACTCCGGGATACCGGTATATGTCATCTATGGGAGTCACGACTATACCCCCAGCGGCACCTCAGTGATAGACCTCCTGACAACCGCCGGGATCATCCAGAAGGTGGTTAAGCCGCATCTGGAGGAAGGAAAGCTGTCCCTTGAATTTACCGAAGACCCCCGGACCGGCGCCAAACTCTCCGGCATATCGGCGAGAAGCAACGGTCTTGAAAGAAAGTACTACGAGATCCTTGACAGGGAAAGCCTCGAGAAGGAGGACGGCTTCAAGATATTCGTATTCCACTCGGGCATAACCGAGTTCAAGCCCGAGGAACTTTCACAAATGGAAACAATCCCGCTTTCATATTTCCCCAGGAATTTCAGTTACTACGCGGGTGGGCACATTCACAAAGCCGGAATCTACAAGCAGCCCGGCTATGACAATATTGTGTTTCCTGGACCGCTGGTTACTGGTTATGGGAAAGACCTTGAGAATTCTGCAAGGGGGGAGAAGAGGGGATTCTACATAGTAGATTTCGACAGCGCAGTCAGGAAGATCAGGTTTGTTGAATCCACCGCATTTTCATGGGCATACCTTGAGTTTGACTCGACCGGCAAGTCTTCAGCAGAATTCTCCGGAGATATTTCAAGCGGGGTGGAAGCAGCTAACGTTGAAGGAAAGGTTGTCGTTCTCAAGCTCAAAGGGATGATCGAGTCAGGGAGGACCTCGGAGATCGACATCAGCAGGATTAGGGACAGGCTCATCTCCCGCGGTGCACTTCATGTATACCTTAACAGGCACTCCTTGTTCTCAAGGGAGTATTCCCCTGTGAATTACGTGGAAACGGATCTCCGTCTCCTCGAAAGAAAACTTCTGAGGGAAAACATCGGAAACTACCGCGGAAACATCTCATCACTGACAGGAGAGGCAGGAACAGCCAATGCGGAAGAGCTCCTGGCAAACATGAAGCAGGAACAGAAGATCAATGAGTCCAAAGCGGACTATGCTTCAAGAAAGAGGAATGAAGCGTTGGCTTTGCTTGGGATCAGAGATATCCTGGAGGGTGACTCATCCTGAGGTTCAACAGGATCCGCCTGTCCAACATCCGGAGCTACGCAAGCCAGGAGATTGAGTTTCCAGAAGGCTGCACCCTTTTCGCCGGAGACATAGGCAGCGGCAAGTCGACAATCCTGATGGCGATCGAATTTGCGCTGTTCGGGATTGGAGCAGACGATGGCCAGGCGCTTCTCGGAGTGAACAGGCAGAAAGGGTACGTGGAGCTTGAGTTTGAAGCGTTTGGATATACATACACGATCCACAGGGGGCTGGCAAGGAGGGGAAACTCGGTCAACCAGGAAGCCTGCAGCCTCAGTTCAGGCGGCGTGGTTACCAATTACGCCCCAAGGGAACTCAAGGCAAAAGTGCTTGAAATATTGCGCTTCAACGAGCCCAATACCAGCAGCGAATCAAAGATCTTCAGGTATTCAATCTTCACTCCGCAGGAGGAGATGAAGACGATCCTGTCAATCAACCAGGAGGGGCGTCTCCAGATCCTCAGGAGGGCCTTTGGGATAGAGGATTACAAGGTCGCATCCTCCAATCTCGTCGAGATCTCAAAGTACCTGAGGCAGAAATCATCAGATGTATTGAACCAGGCCTTCGATCTTGAAGAGAAATCATCGGTGCTGAGCGAAAGCAGGAAGAAGGCAGGAATGCTCGAGGACACGGCAAGAAGCATTTCAGGAAATATTTCTGCCATCAATGAAAGGCTTTCCAAAGTTCGTGAAGAGCATGAAAACCTTAGGGTTTCGCTGGAATCCATGGAGGCCAAGAGTGAGAAGCGCATAAAGATCCTGTCGGACATTGACTCCAGGCAGAAGAGCCTGGTGGAACTGCAGGCACGCAGAAACCGGCAGCTAACTGCGCTGGAGAAGAAGAATGCATTCATCGAAAGCAAAGCAGGCACAACTGCATCAACAAAAAACCCGGAAAACCTGATGGAAACCATATCAAGCCTCAGGAAGGAACTCGCTCATATCACGGCAAGCGATGGGGAAAGCAGGGAGCGAATCAGGAGCCTCTCTGCATCCAGAGGCGGCATTCAGAAGGATTTGGATTCTGCTTTGCGGGAGTTGCAGATCCTGTCAAAGAGGAAGGAAATAGAGGAATCCAGGATCCGGGAGAAGAGGTCATTCATAGAGGCAAGATCATCTGTGCCTCAGCCCAGCGCCGATCTCGAAGCTCTCGGCGCTGAGATAGCAGAGCTCCAGCGCTCAATGTCTAGCAAGACCACAGAATTCGGCGGCCTCAAGTCAAAGCTGGAAGACTATTCCTCGATTCTCAAGCTCGGGGTCTGTCCCACCTGTGATAGCCCTGTTGATCCGGTCACCTTCGAACCAAGGATCAAGGCAAGGCAGAAGGAATTTGACGAGATCGAGAGGGAGATAGAAGGGATAACCGCAAAACTGAAGAGCCTCCAGGTTGACCGGGAAGGCGCCATTCTCAACAGGAGCATAAGGGAAGAGATGCGAGGGGCAGCAGTCGAGCTAAAGCAGATGTCCGAGGACCTCCAGTCGACAGAGGAAGCCATTGAAAGGCAGAAACACCATATTGAAGAGAAACAGCAGGAGATAGAAGCCATGGACAGGGAAATCCAGAATGCCAATCTGGCAGCCCAGTCAAGTTCCAGCGAGATCAGGAAACTTGAAGAAAAGATTCAGGCCATGGAGAAGGAAAGAGAGCAGGCCGTGGATCGTGAAAGGGCCATGGAAGAGGTTAGGAGAGCAATGGAAGATGTTGCCCACCTCGAGTTGGAATTGCGTGAGATCGACCGCGATATCAGCAAGGTCACCAATGAGGAACAAAGCTTGAAGAATGAAGCCGCGAACCTGGGCATGGAGATTGCATCCCTTGAATCAGTAAAGGCCGGAGTATCCAGCGCACGGAAAACCATTGAGCAGGAAGAGGCCTTGCTTGGAGAGGAAAGAAGAAAACTTGGAGAAGCAGAGGGGAGCAGGAAGCAGCTTATGGATTCTATTGGGTTGCTGCAGGTTGAGGTTGATCGGAAGACAGCGATGCGTGCCAGGTCTTCAAGGATAATGGATTATGTGTCATGGATAGAGCAGTTCCTGGTGCCTACCCTGGAACTGGTGGAGAAGAACGCAATGGTTTCCCTCAATAATGAATTTAACGAGAGCATCCAGACATTCTTTGGAATGCTGGTTGATGACCCTGGAAAAACCATAAGAGTCGACGAATCATTCACGCCAATCGTGGAGCAGGACGGCATGACCCAGGATATCTCATACCTGAGTGGAGGAGAGCGCACCAGTGTTGCCCTCTCATACAGGCTAACCCTCAACAGGATGGTGAAGCATCACGTCCTGTATAGCGACAAGAATCCACTCATCCTGGACGAGCCCACCGACGGGTTCAGCAGGGAACAGCTGCTCAGGGTCAGGGAGATCCTGGAGTTGATGGATGCATCCCAGGTGATAATCGTATCCCACGAGAAGGACATGGAGAGTTTCGCAGACCAGATTTTCAGGGTGAGCAAGAGTGACGGGATCTCAAGGCTGGAGGTGGGTTGAACGACAGAACCCTCGGCAAGGAGATATGGCACCGCCATCCAGATGAAGTGGATCCTCAGGTTCATGGCGACAAGTTTTGTATACCTGCCAGCGGGACTGGTTCTATTGCTCTCAGAAATCACTGGAATATTCCATGTGAGGTCGGATGCAATCTTTGTCCTGTGGCTTTTCGGGTTTGTTGCCATGATGGTTTTTGGCCTCTCATACATGTTTGTGTCAGGCCTCACAAGAAAGACTGCCTCCATGAACTCTACAATGTCGGCAGAGTACATTTTCCTAAATCTTGGCATAATATCCTTTTTTATAGGTTATTCTGGCATTCTTGAACCTTCGATTGGCGTTTACTTCGCCTCCGCGGGATTGACGTTGCTCCTCCTGTCCGCGCTGATGCACGCGGCCAATATGGTACGGGCCGTCAAAGGAGTTGGAAATGCTTCCCCGAGGAGCAGGGAAGAGGACTGAAAAACAGGAGACGCAATGACTGATCTCGCTGGGATATTGATGCTTGAGCATGTTGCCATTCGCAATATAAGTATATGCACGAAATCAGGCGAGCCAGACTTTGCAGAGTTTCACTCATACCTGAGGAACTGCCATATCGAGATCGAGGAAAAACTGGTATTCCCTCTTGTACTGGCAAGTGCCAGCAAGGGCGAGAAGGAACTGGTTTCAAGGATAGAGCACATCAGGGCGGATCACAAGCTCATAGAAACCCTTGCGGGAAACCTGGGAAAGTGGAAAGAGACCGGGAACAAACAGCTTTACGGGGACCGCCTTCCGCTTTACTACAGGCTCCTTGTGGATCATAACAGGAATGAGGATGAAACGGTATTCCCTATCTGGAAGGAAGTTGACGGAAATGAGGCAAGAAAAGCGGCTAAAGAGGCACTGAGCATAATCGAGTCGTATGGAACGGGCAGGTACCTCGAAGTAATAGGAATACCCAGAAAGGCCATGGATTACCTGTTTGGTAAGATCTAGGCCACTGGTATGTCAGCAGCCGTCGTGTCAGCATCCATAATGCTACCCGAGTCGATTGTAAATATATTTAGGGAGTTGGAATCCTGTTTGACTTAAGGAGGAAAGGGTTGGCCAAGATCAGTGTAGTGATTCCCACCATAAACGAGGAGAAAACCATCGGGGAAGTCATTTCCAGGATAAGAAAAGTCTGCGATGCCGAGATCATAATCGTCGATACAGACTCCAGGGATCGGACCCGAGAGATAGCCCAGCAGATGGGGGCAAAGGTCATCCAAGAACCCAGGCGCGGATACGGGGTTGCATACAAGACCGGCTTCAACGCTGCCACCGGCGACATCCTGGTGGGCATCGACGGAGACGCAACATATCCTCCAGAAATCATTGCACCTGCACTTGACATCCTGGAACTGGACGATATCGACTTCATCTCCTGCGACAGGATGACTCTCAGGACTGAACGAAACTACACCATGCTGCATTTTGTTGGGAACAGCATCCTCAATGTCACCATTCGGATCCTCTTCAAGTATAGGATTGTAGACTCCCAGAGCGGAATGTGGATCTTCAGGAAATCACTGTACGAAAAGATGAGTCACCTGAGCGACGGGATGTCCTTCTCACAGGATCTTAAGATTGAGGCCATGAAGCATGGAACACTGATTGAGATTCCCGTGAAATACGGCATCAGGATCACGAAGCCCAAGCTCAGGACTTGGAACGATGGCTTCTCCAACCTGTTCCAGATCTTTGTAAAACGAGTCAAGAAGTGATTTCATGCTCCAACGAGACCAGCCACGCACTTATCCACCTTAAAAACAGGACAAAAGGTTTATACGTCAGACAAACCTCAATTAGGCAATGGTGTCCATATTAAAGAAGAAACCCTCAAAGCCAGATCAGCTGCCCAGGGGGCAGAGGAAGTTCATTGACCTCAATACCATCAACCTCCCGGATTACACCGACCAGGTGAAGACATCGTTCAAGGTTGCGGAAATCTACAGGTACGAAGACATCATAAATCTCACGGATTACGTTTACGGCGGCAATATCATTCTATTTGACTGCAAGTCCATTGCGAACGAGGATATGCTGATGAAAAGGATCACTGAGGAGATCAAGTCCATGGGCCGAGACATCAACGGCGACGTTGCAGCCATAACCAAGGACCTGATTATTCTCACTCCCAAGGGGATATCAATCGACAGGAACAAGATACGAGGATCATACTGAACCGCTGGACTTTGCATCTAGGCTTGCTTTTGGCGTTTTCTCCGCAGGAAGTGACTTAAGTGCAAGGGATAATCCCACTATGACCACGGCAGCAGACGCGAGGAACGCCAGCCCGAATCCATAGTAAAGTGCAACGAATCCTGAAATCAGCGATCCAATTATCTGGCCAACTCCATTGAAGGAGTTGTAGTAACCTATGGCCTTGCCTCTCTCCTCCGACTTGGCCATGAGAGATACCGAGTTTACCTGGCTAATCCCTATGAAGCTCCAGATGCCGCCAAGTGCACCGTAGATACCGATAGTGATCAAAATCCCTTCCGCCCCCATGGAGGCAAATATGGCAAATGGCACCATGGCAAGGAATATCACTATCCTGCTTAGAACGCTGATAACCAGAACCTTCCTTGAGCCGAATCTGTTGATAGACTTGCCAGAAAGGCGGTAGGTCAGCGCTGCGATCACTGCATTTGCAAGGTACATCATGAACACGGCAAATTCGTCTGCACCCATCCTTTCTATCAGGAACAGGGGATAAGGAACCATGAACATCTGGAAGCCCAGCATCAGGGTTGTCGATCCAAGAAGGTAGAGTTTCAGGTCCTTTCCTAGCGGCTTCTTGTGTCCTGCCATTCCTATGTTTATGATATGGATGATACTGGCAGGAAAGTACCTCATCCGTTCCCAGATCCTGACAGAACTGATTTTCCAGAGCCACTGCCTCTTCAGGATGCGCCTGGGCTCTTTCACAAATGCAGAGACAGCAATGGCTCCTGCGAGGTAAAAAGCCCCGGAGACCTCGTAAATCAGCACAAGGGTCTCCTTCAGGTTGGCAGAAAGGAAAGTGATTAGAGCAGTCCCTGCAACAAGCCCAAGGACCGTTCCCACCGATGCAACGGTGTTGAATTTTGACAGGACGGTTGCCCATCTTCTCTGTTCTGAGTTTTCAATCAAAATGAGGGTGGAAATCGGAACGGAAGCCATGGAGACTATCTGGAATAGGACAAGCACAAGGATGTACTCCGCAAGATCGTGAACGATGAGAATGAGCAGCAGGCTGGCGAAGCTTCCCACGAAACCTATTAGTATGAAAATCTTCCTTTTCCTGAAGAAATCTGAAAGATTGCCCCAGAAGATAAGTGCAATCACCGATGCTACTGACGCAACGGAAGTCGTGAGTCCAAGATCAAACACGTTGGCGTTCAGGTAGTAGACAAGGAAGAGTGGAATCAGTGGGGTAGTTATTCCGGAGCCAGTGTTTGACAGCAGGTAGCCAATGTACCATAGATCACTGGAAATCCCTTCCTCATGAGGGCTATCGACATGTGGTTCAGACATGATCCCTCATCCTGCATGGCTCTATCGCCAATTTCCTGCTCCAAGATCCCCTTACGCTGCCTATGCAGTCACTCATACAATAGCAGGCATTGCTTCTCATCCTGAAATGCCAGGCGGTGAAGTCATTGTCGATTAATTAATCATTCCCCTATTGGCTGTTCTGAAATGGAGCCACTGCAATGAACCGCAATTTCCAGACTTGCAGGTCGGTCTGTGCAGGCCTTGCCTGTCCATTGCAGGTTCAGGTCGTGTCTCCAAAATTATTCATCCAATTGCTCTTATGCAGGCACGGGCGATTCCTCACCAGGCACCAGAAGGCAGGATATATGGAATTTATGCATCTGTGTATGGAACCTTATGCCCGGCTATAACAATGAGGTCGCACAGGTATGGCTTGAACCTATGGCCAATGGGGATGTCGAAAGATTCTCATACATAAGGGAAATAATGGAATATATATCTATATAGAATATGTTGAAAATCTTTATAGTTCATACCTTCATCAATAGGTGATGACTGAACAAGAGATGTTTAGTGACTCTGACAAGAGCAGATTGAACAGAGGTCATCTGAAAGTGTGGTTCACCTCAGGAATGGGGTTCTTCACAGATGCCTATGATCTGTTCATAATCGGAGTGGTGCTGATCCTCCTGGAGGGGTCCTATGGGACAAGCTTCTCCGTGAGTGCTGGCAATCCATATGTTGGTGCCGGCCTGCTTGGATCTTCAGCAATCATAGCGGCAATATTTGGCCAGATTGTATTTGGCCGTCTCGCTGACGTAGTTGGAAGAAAGAAGATATATGGTATCGAAGCTGCACTTCTTGCCTCAGGCGCAATTCTAAGTGCATTTGCAACAAGCTACTGGATGCTGTTCGCGTTCAGGTTCCTGCTGGGTTTTGGTATCGGCGGGGATTACCCAATGAGTGCCACGATAATGAGCGAATACTCCAATAAGAAAGACAGGGGCAAGATGCTTGCCTTCGTTTTTGCAAATCAGGGGATAGGATCAGCGGCAGCGGTGCTTGTTGGACTTATAGCAGTGACAGTGATGCCGGCAGAATTTGCATGGAGATTCATGCTTGGCTTTGGAGCCATACCCGCACTCGCAGTGATATACCTGAGAAGGAAGCTCCCGGAGACTCCAAGGTACTCCGCACTGGTCAGGGCAGACTCCGAAGCGGCAAAGAAGGCAATGAACGTTGTAAGCCCAGGAGCGGAGATAAGGGCAGAAGGAAGGACATCCATTTCAAAGTGGTCCGACTTCATAAGCAACTACTGGAAGACACTCATAGTTACAGCGGGTAGCTGGTTCTTGCTGGACATGGCATTCTATGGAACAGGCATATACTCCGGCACATTCACCGGCGCAATTTTCCCAACGACCACCCTGTTCAACAAGATATTGGTTGCGGGTCTCCCTTACTTCGTGGGATTCTTTGGGTACTTTACGGCAGTTGCCTTCATGGACAAGGTCGGCAGAAAACCTCTTCAGACCATTGGGTTCTTCATGATGTTCATAATATACATCACCGTGGCGATGGTTCTGGTGACCAATGGCTCGAAGATAACGGGATTCATAATTCCATCCTATCTAGCACTTATCCTGTATTCGCTCTCGTTCTTCTTCATAGATATGGGGCCGAACACGACAACCTTCGTTGTGCCTGCTGAACTGTATCCAGTGAAATTCAGGTCCACAGGACACGGGATCTCTGCAGCTTCAGGAAAGACCGGAGCAGCCATAACCACTTTCTTCTTTGCAGCCTTGGCTTTAAGCGTGGGAATCAAGCCTTTGCTCATACTGCTGGCAGTGACGTCAGTGATTGGAGGAGTGCTCTCCTTGTTCCTGAAGGAAACCAAGAACCTCACCCTTGAGGAAGCTTCAGGAGACAATCTGGTGGAAAACGAAGCCCCCAGTACTAAGGTAAAAGTGGCAGAGTCAGCAAAGTACTGAAAAAGATAGTCAGAATGGACAGACCAGGGCCAAGCATTTTTCCGGCCCGGTCAAAATTTTTATTTTCCTTTTGAGCCTGGTAAACCAAACAGGAACTCCTTCGTGATATTCCCACGAGCCAAAAACCTTAATGGAGATGATCAACTCGTGGAAAGCAATAGACTGCCCAAGATCACCTTGACATCACCATGACCGACGCGAGTCCAGATAATTCATAACTGTATCCTGCATTCATAGGTGTGAAGCCTGAAGATCGTCGCTGCGTCCCCTTGGGGCCAAAGAATATTTTTTATGGAATGAAGGAAAATGATGCAGGTTCATCCAGGGGGTCAAGATGACTCTACCTGGAGGCAGGGTGATTTTTGACAACCATGTCCACCTGAGTCCCCATGGTGAAAACGTCAAGGCGGTTCTTCAATTCCAGGCAAGAGGCGGCACCGCGATTAACCTTGTTTCACTGCCTGACCCTGGCGTACAACCTTCGGTGTATTATGAAACGATTTATGGCAGGACACTGGAAATGGCCAATAAAGTCAGGGCTGAGACAAACGTCAAGGTACTGGTCTCGGTTGGACCTTATCCACTGGATTACTTCTTGTTCCAGAGAGCCGGGCTTGATCCTGAAGACATGATGAGAAAAGCGATTGATATGGCTGCAGAACTCTTCCTTGATCACAGGATAAACGCAATGGGTGAATTGGGAAGGCCACATTTTCAAGTGGAAACAGAGGCCTTGGCCAGGATAAGCGGAATTATGGAATACGCGATAGAAGTCGCATCTGACATAAATTGCCCGGTGATCCTGCATACGGAGGACCTGGATCAGCAAGGATACATCCGGCTGGAGGAGATCGCAGCAAAGCACGGGATCGCACCCCACCGAGTCGTCAAGCATCATGCACTTGGCACGGACTATTCCTATCAGAGTGCAATCACGAGGTCGACACTGGCAACCAGGGATAACGTTCGCCTTGCGATTGCGAGCAAGCATGACTTCATGCTGGAGACCGATTACGTAGACGACCCGGAGAAGCCAGGCAAGGTGATCCCCCCTGATTCAGTACCCAGGAGGGCCACAATGATCAGGCAGATGTACGATGAATGGGAGAATATATTCTCGAGATGCTTCGAGGAAGTCCCAGGGAAGGTATACGGCGTAGACCTGCAGAATCCGTACTGAAAGCAAACCTATGTTATCTACCGGATGATCATGTAAGGTAAAATGCCCCTGACTCCCAAGGAAATTGGATCCATTTACTCAGACCTGCTTAGTGCCGTTAGGGCGGAGAAAAACAGCAGGAGGATCCGGAAACTGGACCCTAAGTTCTACCGCAACGTAGTTGAAGCCATGAAATCCCTCGAAGAGGAATCCATCAGGCAGGCACCTGTAAACATAGACGAATACATCGCAATAAAGCAGAGGATATCGCAGTTTGAAAGGGAGTTCAGGTCTTTCTTCCAGCTTAGATTCTCGAAGATACTCAGGCTATCTCTATACGAGATGGAGGAAGAAGTCGCTAACCTCACTGAACAGGAGAAGGAATTCCTTCCAAGGGTAAGGTCGCTGGTGAAAGAAGAGATGGGAGTGCTGACCCAAAAGGAGGAACCGAAGAAAACTCAGGGCCCATCTCCTGTCGCGGAGGCCCAGGAGTTACCACAGCCTGCAGCGAGAGCCGAGAAACCACCGCAGGATGAATACGTACTTGTAAGGATAATCGGCGATCAGCCTCCAATAGCTATGCCTGAGCGCAACTACTTCTTCAGGGACAATGACATGGCACACGTCCCCAGGAAATTTGCAGATCTTTTAGTGAAAAGGAAGATAGCATCAATTGTCGAAACCCATTAGACAACCCTTGGTACGTTATAACTCGGGCTTAGCGCCAAGTCAATAAGATTATCACCTGCCGGTAGATGTGGTTGGGAAAGGATAAAAGGCCCGAGGGCAACTTACGCTCGTAGAGTGAGGAAAGTCCCCTCTCCACGATACACCCCAACCGGCGCAAGCCGGTATCTCGAGAGAGATGGCAGAGGGAAAAGAAATAGACGGCTCCGGCTAAGGATGACTCGCAAGACGACGTTCCCGGAATAACCGATGGGAATACCTCCCTGGGGGGAGAAAGTCTAAACAGGGTCGCAGAGCAGTATCGTGAGACCCGGGTAAGACGGAAGCGCAAGCTTCATAGTTGAATGTTGCCAACTGCCCAGTGCAGCTAACAGAAAGGGGCTTATTCCGGGCATTTATCCTTCCACGATCCAGTTGCACATTGAGAATCCCTGGAACCAATGCGGACGGGAACAAAATCTGGGTTTCCGCATGAATTGCGGCTAAAATAGGCCCCGGATTTATGGAAACCCCCACACAGGGTACAGCATATTTAATAGCAAGTTTCTGAATAATCAGCGACAAAAGGATATTAACAGAGTTCTCCATGATTAAGCAGATGGCGGCCAAGGAATGTGACGTTGTGGGGTGTACGGCTGAGAGCTTCCAGACAGTGCCTGCTGAACTTGCATCGAAACTTTTCCAGTTCAAGGAAAAGAAGAGCAAGGTACATCTCTGCAGGGCACATTACAAGGAATACAAGAAGGGAACCAAGAAGGATCGGGAACTGAAGAGGATGGACTGGGTTTAGGTATGGAAGCTGGCAACGGGGGGCTGGGGATTTCGGTCATAATTACGACCTACAACGACGGTGCCTACCTCAAGGACCTCCTGGACAGCCTGGTCATTCAGGAGCAGCCCATGGAAGTGGTGATAGTGGATTCCATGAGCAAGGACAACACATATGCCATCCTTAGGAGTTACTCAGCGAAATACCCGTTTGTCAGATACATAAGGAAGAAGTGTTCCCGCGGAGAGGGAAGGAACATAGGAGTGGCCGAAGCAAAGTATGACTACGTTCTATTTACCGACGGGGACGCGATTGCAAACGCATTCTGGGTCCAGAAGATAAGGAGGTACTTTGAACGAGGGTACAGGGTGGTTGCCGGCAAGACGATCCAGATGGGATACGAGGCATTCGAGAAGCTTGCAAGGGTGGAGCTGTACTTCGAGAATTACGACGTGACCTCTCCTTCCGTGAACCTCGGATACCAGAGGAACCTGTTCCTGGATATAGGCGGGTTTGACAGGCAGTTCATAACGGCAGAAGATATTGACCTGAACATCCGGGCAGTCATGCAGGGGGCCAAGATAGGCTTCTGCGAAGAATGCGTTATCTACCACCGCACCAGGAGCACCATCATAGGTTTCATCGAACAGGCTTTCTGGAACGGATTCGGCAGGAAGCAGCTCACAAGGAAGCACAAGCACGTGTGGGCCCACTTCAAAGCTTCATCGATTTTCCAGCCTGAAGTGATAAACTTCTGGTACATCATCAGGGCAGTTTCTGCAATGGTAGGCTACGCAACCTGCCGGCTTTTTGGGAACGACTTCATAAGGCATTACAAGGGCTCATCAGAAGCCCAAAGCACGCCCGCTGCTGCCAGCGATCCTCCACAATAGGACCAGCAGTCCTGAAAGAAATATCGCAACAGATCCAAGATTTTCGTGAACGGCAGGAACGCTCGCTAATGTTAAATCGGCAAAGGTGATATTCCGTTGGTTCAGATGCAGAGTCGAGACTATTATTCCAGAAAGCTGAATGAACTGAAGAGCAGGCATTCAGGCAACCCGGACCGGGAGAGGTGGAGACGGGAAACCCTGGCACCGTGGAACCAGAAGACCGGCTACGGCGGGAAAGAATACCGCAATTCATCAGAGATCCCTATTCACGAGATATATACTCCAGGAGACCTTCCACCTGATTACGACAAGAAGGAACTTGGGCTCCCCGGAGAGTATCCGTTCACCAGGGGGATATACCCGAACATGTACAGGGGCAAGCTCTGGACCATGAGGATGTTCTCTGGATTCGGGACTCCCGAAGACACGAACAGGAGGCTGAAGTACCTCATCAGCCACGGAGAATCTGGCCTCAGCATAGCATTCGACATGCCAACACTTTATGGATATGACTGCGACAACCCCAGGGCAGACGGAGAGATCGGAAGATGCGGGGTCAATATATCATCCCTAAAGGACATGGAAACCCTGTTCAGGGGCATAGATCTATCAAAGATCAGCACATCCATGACGATCAACGCACCGGCGGCTGTGCTGACAGCAATGTATGTTGCCATAGCAAAAAAACAGAAGGTGCCACTGGACAGCATTTCAGGGACGGTGCAGGCAGACATACTCAAGGAATACATTGCCCAGAAAGAGTGGATGTACCCCCCGGAAGCGCATATCAGGATCATAAGGGACATGATGACCTACTGCTCAGTCAACCTGCCCAAATGGAATTACATAAGCATCTCAGGCTACCATATCAGGGAAGCTGGTTCAAGCGCAGCGCAGGAGCTTGCGTTCACTCTTGCAGATGGTTTCTACTATATTGATCTTGGAATGAAGGCTGGGCTCCCGGTTGAGAAGTTCGCTCCCAGGCTCTCATTCTTTTTCAACAGCTCCATAGACTTCTTCGAGGAGATTGCCAAGATGCGAGCTGCCAGGAGAATATGGGCCACAGTGCTGAAGGAGAAATATGACGTCAACGATCCCCGGAGCCTCCTGATGAGGTTCCATACCCAGACATCTGGATACACCCTCACATGGCAGCAGCCAATCAACAATATCATAAGGACAACCATAGAGGCGATGGCGGGAGTCCTGGGAGGGACACAGAGCCTTCACACAAATTCGTACGACGAGGCCTGGGCTCTGCCATCAGAGGAGGCCGTCAAGATCGCACTGAGAACACAGCAGATTATTGCAGAAGAGAGCGGAATTCCCGCCACCATTGATCCGCTTGGCGGTTCTTACTATGTCGAGTGGCTTACCAATCAGATGGAGGAAAAGGCCTATGAATATTTCGACAGGATAGAAAAGATGGGAGGCATGCTGGAAGCCATCAAGAAAGGCTACATCCAGAAAGAGATCGCAGCGACCTCATACAGGAGACAGATGAGGATTGAGAGCGGAGAGGAAGTAATGGTCGGCGCCAACAAGTATCAGGACTCAAGCGAGAAGCCAATAGGGATCCTGAAGATTAGCAAGAAGGCACAGGATGCTCAGATCGCCAGGCTGAAAAAGGTGAAGATTACAAGGGATAAGGCAAAGGTTGATGCAATCCTCGGCA
The DNA here is from genome assembly GCA_021817735.1 of Thermoplasmata archaeon. Classification (GTDB taxonomy): domain Archaea; phylum Thermoplasmatota; class Thermoplasmata; order Thermoplasmatales; family Thermoplasmataceae; genus JAKAFX01. Next base: position 19,553 of record JAKAFX010000014.1, read on the forward strand.
GGCTTGAGGATGCAATGAGGGATCCGGAGGAGAATCTCATGCCACACTATTTGGAAGCGGTTGAAGCGTATTGCACCCTCGAGGAGATTTCAAATGCAGGGAGGAAAGTATTTGGCGGATGGAAAGAGCCAGTCATTGTTTAGGGACAAGCCCATAAAGGTGCTCCTGGCCAAGCCTGGAATAGACGGGCATGACAGGGGGATGTTTGTGCTGGCGAGGGCCTTCAGGGATGCGGGGATGGATGTTTTGTATGCTGGGTTGTTGCCCACCCCGGAAGACGTAGTGAACACGGCAGTCAATGAGGATGTTGACGTGGTCGCACTGAGCCTCCTAAATGGAGCCCATCTTACCGTATTCAAGAAGGTAATGGACCTGATGAAGGAACGTGGGATTGATGATATATCGGTCGTCGGAGGGGGGACAATTCCGGATCATGATCGGCCCAAACTTGAAAAGATGGGCATTACTGGAAACTACGGACCAGGGACGCCGCTGAAGGTCATCATAGACCATATCACGGAAAGGGCAGCAGAAGCAAGGCAGAAGAAGAATAGGATTTAGCTGGTCTATTTGAACATTGATGAGATAATCGAAGGGATTTCCAGGAAAGATTCCAGATCGATATCAAGGGCAATAAGCATCTTCGAGGATGAATTGCTTGCCGACAAGGCGGAAGAACTCATAAGGAAGCTCTACCCAAAGACGGGCAAGGCACATGTGATAGGCATCACCGGCCCTCCTGGCGTTGGAAAGAGCACCATGATCGGCAGGGTTTCCGGGTTCATGGCGGAAGAGGGGAGGAAGCCAGGAGTGCTTGCCATAGATGCTTCGAGCCCATACTCGAGAGGTGCATTCCTTGGGAACAGGGTCAGGATGCAGGAATCCCTAGGGGAGAAAGGGATCTATATGAGGTCCCTCACAAACCGGGGATTCAAGGGAGGGCTTTCCCTGTCAGCGCTGGGAGCATGCAAGGTCCTGGACGCGGCCGGCTTTGATCCCATAATAGTGGAGACGGTGGGCTCGGGCCAGGCAGACCTGGATATAATGTCGGTAGCACATACCGTTGCAGTCATACTTGCACCCGGGCTGGGAGACGAGATCCAGGCGATAAAAGCCGGCATGATGGAGATTGGTGACCTGTTCATAGTCAACAAGATAGACAGGGAAGGCGCATTTATCGCAATGAAGGAGATTCAGGATACCCTGGCGCTTGGTCCACAGGACAAATGGGTGAAGCCGGTCCTGGGCCTCAACAGCCTCACTGGCGAAGGATTCCAGGAATTCATCGCAGAGCTTGACAGGCACTGGGAATATGTGAACACAAGGGGAGACGGAAAGGCCAGGCTTCAGGGCGAGGTTGCTCTCATAATGGAGAGCATATTCAGGAAGTCCCTTGAAAGGCTGATGAGCGATGAAGGAGGGGCAATGGAAACCCTAAGGAGGGTGTATTCCAGGGAGATAGACCCCTACATGGCTGCAGAGCTGCTCATGGAATACGGAATACATGACCCTGCCAGGAGCACAAGGCTGAAGTAGTTGGCCGCGCCAGACTAACGCACCTCTTTGCAGGTGGAGGGAGCTCAGAAGCTGGGCAGTTTAATGGTTCAGCTCGCACAACATCCTGGGCGGTTTCACCGGCCATCAAGGGTTATTCCCCCCAGGACATAACCCTGAACCGGAAGGAAGATCAATGCAATTGCCTGAAGGGCGCCATCTCGCAGGGTTTCGAGACCTGCTACAAAACTGTATTCGGTCGACGCCGACTGTGCCAAGGGAGGTCTATTGAACCAGCCCCAGCGAGGTACTTGCCTGGTTGCATCCTCGACGTAGCGGAATCGCATATGCCTCATTGCGGGATTTCATGCCCTATGGGATTATCAACGTTTAAATAATGATCTATACTTATTCGCACCATGTATGGTCCACTGAGATTCTACACAGAGGAATTCGTAAAGAACCTTGGAGACAGGGCAAGGGAAGTGCTCACCTTCATGTACCCGGCAGTCACGATCACTGAGGAATCCGGAGAGGTAACAGTGGAGGCCGATCTGCCAGGTTTTGAAAAGAAGGACGTCAAGGTCAGGGTCGAGGGGAATGAACTCATAATTTCTGCCAGCAGGAAGATAGAAACAAAGGGGGCAGTCTTACTTAACCAGAGGCCAGAAAAGGTCCACAAGATGGTCAAGCTACCCTATGACGTTGATCAGGACGTCGAGGTAAGCGCAAAGTATGCAAACGGAGTGCTTACCGTGAAGTTCCCCGTAAAAGGGATCAGGACAGTCAAGGTAGAGTAATCACCTGGATAGCATCAGTGCCGCGAACCCCGCCAGATCAGCTGATGCCATCAATACTCCATAGACAAGATTCAAGGACAAGACGTAGACGCTGGCCAGGAATACAAAGCCCATGAAAACTGCAGCGGGCGTTCTCCTGTCTGCCATGTTCTTCTGGGGTTCCTCCTGGTTCTCCAGTCTCCGCTTGAGCAGTGGCAGTACGTCCAGGCCCTTCTCAATTGACTGGACCGCCTTCTTCGCAAACCGTGAAAGCTGGAAAGCATACAGTTGCTGCAGCTCTCCTTCCCTGTAAAGGATCTGGCTCAGGACAGCAATAAACCGGAAGTCGGGATCAAGTTGCCTGCATATGCCTTCAAGCAACGATGACATCCTCATGTAGAGCACCAGCGACCTTGGAAGCCTGAAGGGGAATTCGAAGATCACGTTATTCGCGATCTCCAGTATTTCCTGCATCTCCCTGGTCTCCATCCTCACGCCTCGAAGCCCCGCCATGGTCATTTCGATGCTCTTCCTTATCACTCCCCTGTTTGCTGCGGGCGAAAGTGCGTTCATGTCGAGCAACGCGTCAATGATCACATCTGGATCGCTTTCCAGCATTCCCATGTAAAGCGAGAGGAGATCAAATTTGGTGCCGGCATCGAGTGTACCAACCATGCCGAAATCATACAGTATGATCTTTCCCTCGTTGGTTACCGACACATTTCCCGGGTGAGGGTCTGCGTGGAATATATCATCCTTCAGCAGCATCCGGATGAAAATCAGGTCAAGCCTGTACGCCAGGCTCTTGAGGTCTATGCCGGCATCCTTCAGGCCCTGAACGTCGGTGATCTTGATCCCGCTGATCAGATCCATGGTGAGCACATCCTTGGTGGTGAGGTCCCTGACAACTGAGGGAATCACAACCTTCTCCCGGCCATCAATGTTGTGAGCGATCCTCTCCATATTGGAGGCCTCCTTGAGGTAGTCGACCTCATCGAAGACCCTGTAGCTGAAATCCTCCACCACGTTGCTTATGCTAAGATAAAGGAAATTCTCCATTCGCTTCCTTGCCAGCCTCAGGAGACGCTTGAGAACCGCCAGGTCACGCCTGAGAAGCCTTTCGACGCCGGGGCGCACGACCTTCACTGCAACATCCCTTCCGCTGAACTTTGCAGTATACACCTGCCCAAGGGACGCGCCCGATATTGCCTCTCGGTTGAAATCCTGAAGCAGTGAGTATTTGTCTCCAAGGCTCTCCTTGAGAACCTTTTCGACCTCTGGGAATGGAGCCGGATCGACCCTGTCCTGAAGATCCTGAAACGGAACCATGTACTCGTTGGGCATCAGGTCAGGGCGTGCAGAAATAATCTGGCCAAGTTTTATGAAGGTAGGCCCAAGTTCAATGAAAGCTTTCACTGCCTTCCTGGCATTTGCCTCCAGCTTTGGATCCCATTCGCCTTCGGGCCTGTTCCTTGCCTTCCTCCGATCCCTGAGGTACCGCCTGAAGACAGGGAGCAGCTTGATGATTACCCTGATTTCCTCTCTCCTTACTCCCCTGAGAGGAGCTTCATCTGCCATTAAAGGGTAGAAACCGCTGTGGCTAATAAGGAATGCCCACAGTCCTAAGCAAATCTAGGCAGGGTTACCAGTAATCAGCGTTCACAAGTTCGTCATATAGCTGCTGGACCTTGTTGGTTATCTGCAGCACTCCCTGGGACAGGTTCTCGGTGGTGAGCCTGATCTTCGGGTTCTTGTATTCAGCTGAAACAAGGGATATAAGTGACAGGACGTCCCGGTACGATTTCAGTGCGTGCAGGAGTACACTGCTGATCTCATTCTCGTCAAGTTTCATGTCCTCCTCCAGGAGGTGGTCAAGCATCTCGTACTTCGTGTATTGCCCGTCTGTTTCCTCGTCTTCAGGGAAACCGCCGTTCTGAATCGCATCACTTATCTGCCCGCTGAGCCTATTCTGCATGGTTATGAGGTCCTGCAGGACCATCTTCACATGATCCATGGTGGCTTCCTTGAGGACCGCCTCGTACTGCTTTACTGTCTTCTGTACGAGCGCATTTACCTTTTCCAGAAGCATCTGGTTAATCTCGCCGATCTTTCTGTTTGATATGGGCGTACCCGGCTCTTTCTCAGCCATCAGATTAAACATGAGCTCTGGTTTATAATAGTTTGCTCCGTAAATCTTGAAACATTGCAAAAGAAATGGCACCTAGGCCAGATGATCGTGCCATAGAACGGTCGAGCCCACCCGCGATGTGATTGCAGATATTGCCCGGATGACGCCATCCGGCAACCATCGCGGAGAATGGAAACCCATCTGACAACGCCAGCGTTGGAGTCCCCAGCCTGTGCAAGTAATAAATATGTGCCATCAATGGATGATAATGCTTGTTTCCCCATCCATTGTGTCTTCCAGCTTGGCAAGGCTGCAGGACGAGATCAGGAAATGTGAGCAGGCGGGAGTCTTTTCACTGCATCTTGACATAATGGACGGGCATTTCGTCCCGAACATCACCATGGGCCCAGACTTCGTAAAGGCGATCCGCAACGCCACAGACCTCAGGCTGGAGAGTCACCTGATGCTAGAGCGGCCGGACAGGTATTACCGAAATTTCCTGGATGCCGGCTCAGACGTGATCCTGATCCATGTCGAATCACCAATGTCCACCGGCAGGCTGATCCGGCAGATGGAAGCCGATGGATGCAGGTATGGCATAGTGGTTAACCCGGAAACTCCTGTGGAGAAGGCATACCCGTTCCTGGATGGAGCCGACATATTACTCATAATGTCCGTCCATCCCGGTTTTTCAGGCCAGACTTTTATAAGGGAAACACTGCCCAAGATCCAGGCGGCAAGGAAGCACATTGACTCTAGAGGCTTGAAGGCAATGATAGAGATCGACGGCGGGATCAATGACAGGACTGGTGTTGAGGCAGCAGATGCTGGTGCTGATATTCTAGTCTCTGCATCATATATATTCAGCGGCAGCGTCTCTGAGAGGGTTTCCACCCTTAAAGCCATCAAGCCTGCGAAGGCTCGATGACAATCCTTCCTGTGCTCTTTTTCTTGAAGGCTTCCAGGGCTTCCTTGATCCTCTTGAGGTCGAAACGTTTCTCGACAGGCATCTTGAACCTGTTCTTTGATGCCATAGCGATGAGGCCCGCCATGTCTGACCGTGAACCGCCTGTTGATCCGATGACGGAAAACTCATTGCTGTATATGGCTGAAATGTCAAGCTGCGTCTTCTTGCCTGTATAAACCCCGAATGTGGTAATTCTTCCACCTTTCATCATATGCGAGAAAGAATCCTCGAAGACCTCGCTTCCAAGGGAATTGATCACCATGTCCACCTTGAGGTCAGCAGGAATGCTGTCTATGGGATATATTCCGTCAAGGCCATACCCCGAAAGCCACTTCTTCCCAGACACACCGAATACCTTCAGGCCCAATGCTTTTGCAATCTGTACGGCCCAGATCCCCGTGTTTCCTGATGCGCCATAAACAAGGACCGACTCGCCCTCCCCCGGGTTCATCCTCATCAGGGCATGGTACGCTGTCAGGCCACCTACCGGCATGGAACCGGCAATATCTGTATCTAGCTGGTTTGCAACAAAGAGGTTAGACTCCTTCACGTAGAGGCGGGTTGAATATGCTCCGTTGCTGTTCACCCCAAAAAGCCCTCCCTTGAAGCAAATCTCCTCCATCCCCTTCTCGCAGTTCACGCAGGTTCCATCAAAAAGCCTTGGGTAGATGATAACCTTGTCACCCTTTCTCACGTTCCTGCCGGATTCCTCCGCTATGCCAACTGCTTCCGATCCGGGAACGTGCGGCACTGGATTGATTGAATAGATAATATTCCCATTTATCAGGTTGTAATCGACCGGGTTGACCCCTGCCTGTAATATGCGCACGAGGATTGTATCAGGCTCCTTCTCAATCTGGTGTTCCCGCACACTTAGATACTCAAGGCCGCCAATCTTGCTCAGGACAGCTGCTTCAGTCTTCATGCTTACTAATAACGCGGCACCTCTAATAAACTTCAACACCTTATGTCACCTGGAGAATCGATCGCATGTTTGATCAGGTCTGTGAGTTTTCCAGTGAAATAGCCCCAGAATTCGTGAAGCCAAGGTATGATGGATTTTCCATAGCAAATGTCCCGGACACAGCCCAGAAAGTGCTTGGAGCAGGGAGCAGCAACGAAATCAGGATCCCGGCTGTTTACTCGCAGCTGGAAGGGGTCGAAGATCTGGTGGTGATCATAATGGATGGGATGGGAATCAGCCTTCTGGAGCCAGTCACAGGGAACGACCAGACCTTTTTCGGAAAGTTGCTGAGGAGGGCCAGGAGCAACAGCATCACATCGGTGTTCCCGTCAACCACCTCGACAAGCATTGCGACCCTTCACACCGGCCTGATGCCGGCGCAGCACGGGATAATCGGTTACACCATGTACCTTCCCGAACTAGGGACAATCCTGGACATGCTCACTTTCAGCCCCCTTGTGGGGAAGCGAATGCCCATGCTTGACAGGGACGAGACGCTGAAATCCAGGTTTGCAAGCGAAACAATCCACCAGAGAATGGATGATCAGGGCATTAGCTCATTTGCATACATGCCTGAGGGTATTACAGGCAGTGGGCTCTCAAAGCTGACCCTGGAAGGGGCAACCGTTGTGACTTATACTTCGCTGAGCGAGATGTTCGTGAAGATCGCAAAGAACATCAATTCGGGCAGGAATGGATTGCACTATGCGTACCTGTCATCACCTGACTCCATGGCGCACTGGAATGGCCCGAATTCGATTGAGTTCATGACCGAGATCGAGGCAATATTCCATTCGATGAGAATAGGCCTGCTTGATCAGTTGCAGAAGGAACGTGCAAGAAAAACAGGCATAATGATTACTGCAGACCATGGCCATGTTCGGGCAGACAGGAGAAGGGAAATAAATCTTTACAGGCACAGGGGGCTGCATGAGGAATTCATCAGGCCACCCTCTGGCGATGCCCAGGCAACATCAATACATATCGGCGAAGCCAGGGCGG
>JAKAFX010000069.1 GCA_021817735.1 Thermoplasmata archaeon
CTGATGAGTTTATCAAGAAGATGGGTGTAAATCAAAGGAAGTATCCGTTGAAAACCTCGAAGGGATCAAACAGTAAGTATAATGAACATTGAGAACGTATCAATTTGCGTAAGGGTTAATATTGAATACATCATAAATAAGAAAAGAGGGAAATGAATGAGGCTGTACTCTGGATCAGTAGAGCAGTTCATCAGTGCAACCATGCGTAATCAGATCTCTGATGAGCTCAAGCAGAATTTCTTTGATTTTTACCAGAGAAATCCAAGTCGTGGAGAACTTGGTTCATGGCAAAATTCTCTTAGGGCCATTTCTCAAGTGTTTCAATACTCAGGACTGCATGACAATGGAATCATGCTGGAATATCAGCTGCCAGGATCTTCGAGGAGATTAGATTGCATTGTATGTGGTAGGGATGGGAATTTCAAGGAAAATGCCGTCATAATTGAGCTCAAACAGTGGCAGAAGTGCGAAAATTCGCATGGTGAAAGAGAAGTAGTCACGTGGCTCAATGGATATCTAAGGGACGTTCTTCATCCTTCAGTCCAGGTGGGAAACTATAAACAGTACCTGCAGGACTATCATTCCGCGTTTATGGTTCCCGGCTCAGGCATAAACCTCAATGCCTGCGCATATCTGCACAACTATTCTCCTGAGCAGTACGACCCATTGTTCTCCGAGAAGTTTTCCATGTACCTTCAAAACTATCCTGCTTTTGTTGAGCGTGATGTAGATAGGTTATGTGAGTTTCTCAGAAACAAACTTTCAGGGGGTGACGGAAACGATATCCTCATAAAGATAGAAGAAAGCAAGTTCAGACCCAGCAAGAAACTGATGGATCACTTAGCGGGAGTCATACGAGGAAAACCAGAATATGTGCTGCTTGATGAACAGCAGGTCGTATATGACATGGTCATTTCCTCTGTGCGTGCGGCAATGAATGAAGGCAAGAAAACCGTGATCATAGTCGAGGGAGGACCTGGAACCGGGAAATCTGTCATTGCAATGAATCTCATGGCGGGGCTGTCCTCAGAGCATCACAATACCCATTATGCAACCGGATCGCGGGCATTTACTGCAACGCTTCGGGAAATTCTAGGCGAAAGAAGTAGTTTTCAAGTGAGATTCTTCAATAGCTATTCTCATGCGCAGGAGAATGAAGTAGATGTCATAATTGCTGATGAAGCACACAGGTTATGGCATCTGAATCAAAGCAGGTTTATTAGAAAGGAGGACAGGTCTGATATCCCCATAGTGATGCAGATAATACGGGCTGCAAGAACATCTGTGTTTTTTGTGGACGACCTTCAGATCATAAGGCCTAATGAGGTCGGTTCTGCGGGCTATATTGAAGAGAACGCCGTTAGGTCAGGGGCAATTGTAATCAGATACAAACTTCAGGCCCAGTTCAGATGTCAGGGATCCGAGACTTTTGTAAATTGGATCGACAACACTCTGGGTATTTCAAAGACAGAGAATCCTGTATGGGCTGGGTCCGAGAACTTCGATTTCAGGATCTTCAGCAGTCCCTTCGAACTGGAAGAGGCCATAAGAAATAAGGCTCTGGCTGGCAAGAAGGCAAGACTGACAGCTGGTTTTTGTTGGAATTGGTCCGACCCAAATGATGATGGAACGCTGAATGAAGACGTTGAAATTGGGTCATTCAAACGTCCATGGAACGCAAAACCCGGAACCAAGAGGCTTGCCAGAGGAATCCCCCCGGCGACACTATGGTCTTATGATCCGAACGGCCTGAACCAGATTGGATGCGTGTATACAGCGCAAGGGTTCGAATTCGACTATGTTGGGGTTATATTTGGAACGGATCTTATTAGAAATATGGACACTCAGGCATGGGAGGGGCATCCAGAGAATTCTAGAGATACTACTGCAAAGAGGTCGAGGGACAGGTTCACCGATTTCGTGAAGAATACTTACAGGGTTCTACTTTCGAGGGGAATGGAAGGTTGTTACGTTTATTTCATGAATAAGGATACTGAGAGGTTCTTCAAATCAAGAATTGAAGGTTCATTCTGACTACGGAGTAATTCAAGTTCTCGAGCATGAGTTAGTGTGGTGATTTTGCATCTAATTCTTGTAGTGCCCACAGTTCTTACTGTACCCACGATCCTGTTTCGACATGAATAACATTTTATCGGCAAGTATCATTAGAGGGATGTTTTATGCCAATTGAAGACAAGCTAGTAGAGGTACAGGACAGGATCGAGAAGAGATTCGGCGGGATCGGCAAGGGAAAGTATGCCAGGATCATAAGGATGGCAAGGAGACCGACTTCTGACGAGTACCTGAAGGTACTTCTCATCACTGGCTTTGGAATAGTTTTGCTTGGATTTGTGGGATTTGTGATATACCTCATAATGGGTGTATACGTTAAGGTACCATAGGGTGAAAATTTATGGCGCAGGAAACAGTAAAGCAGGAATGGCTGGAGGCAGAATCAGGCATCAAGAAGGTAGGGTGCGGAAGAACCTATGAGTACCCAATCAATGTCAGAAACACTCACGCCTCTAAGAGAAAGTTCAGCATCAGCATAAGTGAATCGTTTACACAGAGGGACGAAGCAGTGGAGTGGTCCTTCAGCCTGGAATCCTCAAAGACCATTGAGTTCGTTGCATCGCCAAAGGAGAAGAAATCCATAGACGAAACCTTCGAGGTTGACGGCGATTCTGCCAAAAGGCTCTTATTCTCTGTCCTGACCCCAAGAGGGGGATTCAATGGAGACCAGTGTGTCCTAAATTTTGAAGTGGAGTCCGAGGACAAGATGAATTCCTCAAAGGTCAACTTGACTCTGATACTTGCACCTGTAATCGTGGCAATCAAAACAACAGTGGGCAATGAATTCCAGGTGTCTGTAGACCTATCAAACAGGAGCCAGAAGGACAAGGAGGAGAGGAACCTGCCTGCAGATGTTCCCCAGGAAGTAATCTCACTGATGTCATCAAAGGATCTAAAGGGATATGTGTTCCTGGAAACAATGCACCCAGACCGGGTCGCAATGATAGCCAAGGGGATCAGGGGTTACAAGGGCCTGGTAGAGGGTGTCATGGATTTCTCGGAGATTGTCCACTATCTCACTCCAAAGCCTGCTGTTTCGGGCCTCGATCTTGGAGCACTGGTAGAAATTATAAGCGGGCCGTTCAAGGGAGAGAAAGCAAAGATCATGTCCATAGACCAGGGGAAGGAAGAAGTCACTGTGCAGTTGATAGAATCCATGGTGCCAATACCGCTTACCCTAAGGGCAGAGGCATTGAAAATCCTTGAACAGAAATAGGCAGAAATGAAGCTAAAAACCAAGTCCAGGGAAGGGCAGAAGGAGTTTGTAAGTAAGCTCCAGCCACTATTCGATGACCCAACGTCAATTGTGCCGGAATGCCTTGAAGGAGGATTCCTGTGCCACTTCAACGGGTACAGGAACAAGATCTCCAGAATGCTTTCCAGCGGCGCATTTGCAAAATACTCCAAGTCGACTGACCAACTTCTCAGGGCACTTTCTGAAACTCACCGGATAGTGGAGGAGGAATCTGTTCCACTTGTGACTTACATTACGACCCCTTATGGAAAAGTGGAGTACGCAAGAAGGGGAGAAGCGGATCCTGCGGTACTTGCAGGCGTCCAGCATCACGATGACGTTATATGGCGCCTACTGGCGTTCTCTTCGCTTGTCAAAACCAGGAAGGTAAGGGTATTCTCGAGCAAGAACTACTACAGAGGAACCTGCAAAGGCACTCCACCAGGAATTGAATTCTATGATGATGCGCTCACCGAAGAGGAGATTCCCCACACCATTGAAGGGAATACCATCAAGGTAGGAAATGAAGGCCTGTCCCTCAGGGTAGTTCACATGGGTTCAGTCACCCTGGAGTTATTTGAGAATTCTCCCTATAAAACAATGTTCCGGCTAATGAGGCATATCATCTCTCCAGACATTCAGTCCGACTTCACCTTCACCTTTGATTTCCTCGGAGAGGTATCTTCTTCTATTTCAGATGATCTTCTTGGCGGGTACTTTGCTGGCCAGATGGATGACAGGACATTTATCAAGAACCTGCGCAAGAAGAGGCTTGCAGACTCGGTGAAGAAGTCTGTATTCATCATAGGAGATGCACATTATACCGATGTGCAGGAGTTCTTGAACAACTTTGAGAATATAAAAGACCTTTCATCTGTTAGGGAAGCCTTGGAAAACCTCGGGAAAGGGTTAGTAATGGAAGAGGCAAACGAAAGGAAGGTACTTGAGACAATCTGGCCACAGAACAAGATAGCAATCCTGAAGGAAATGTTCCCAGATGAGGACGAAAAGTACATTGCAAGGCTGAAAGGCGGCCCCATGGAACAGATCCAGCAACTACGGCAGAAGACGAGAGAAGCGGAGATTGACCGCAACACTACGGTTGAATCCTGGTCCGCAGACTCTGGATACGTCGGGGAGTTGATCATGAAATACCTGAAGGCAGGGGCTTCAGAGACGATCAAATTTGGCGAGGATGCTGCAACGAATTCAACCAGGAAGGCTATTTTATGGGCCTTCTCCAAGGCGATAAACGTCGACCTTTCAAACAGAAACTGGCTCTTCTCTGAAACGGACAAGAGCTTTGGGGATAAGATTACCCCCATCATGTCCGAAATACTGAAACAGCCTAAGAACGGCAAGATTGATCTTTCGGGTCTTAGGCCTTATATCTCGTGAGAATATGTCAAGGCATTTCCTCAACAGAAAGGAGTCCAGGGATGTCGTTGCCAGGATCGAGGCAATGGGTTTCGAGCCCACAGGAATAGAAACCCTGGAAGTGGATGAGCAGAGGGAAGTGAAATTTTATTATTCCTCAAAGAAGCCAGTTGCTTTTCAGAAGGATATGTTGATCCCATCACTTTTCTTCATCGCTGAGCACAGACCTAAGTCACGATACATCCGCGTTGACGACGGAGCCGTTCCACACCTGCTGAACGGGGCAGATCTGTTTGCGCAGGGGATCCTTGATATCGACCCCTTACTGGCCAAGGATGATATTGCATACATTTCAAACGCGAAAGGGGTATTCTTCGCAATAGGGATCCTGATAAGGAGCGCTGCTGACATCCTGGCTGATAAGCGTGGCCCTGCAGCCAAGACAATTCATCGGGCAAACGATGAGTATTATCGCGCCTATGCTCCTCAGCGATGATCCCGGCTCCAGTTCGTAAGACCTCAGGCGTCTGCGGTAATGCCTGAGACTTGGCAATGAACCTGCAAAGTCCCTAAATAGATACCAAATTCACGTAGTACAATCATGTACCAAAAAACGTAATCACTGGCTGCAATATTTAAAAATTATGAAAAGGAATACGTTAATCGCTGCAGTCGTGGTGGTAATCATAGTTGCAGTGGCAGGAGTTTATTACGTCTTCAATCAGGGGAGCAATTCAGGCACTCTCTCGATGAGCGTCGCTGATACCCCGATTGCAAACGTGAGCGCTGCATACCTGACTTTCTCACAGGTGCAGGTCCACTCAGCCAACAGTTCAAGCTGGGAGACTTTCAACATAAGCACCCAGACTATCAATGTCTATGCCGTCAGCGTTACAAATCCAGCCTTCCTCAGTACAATTAATCTTGGTGCGGGTAAATACACCCAGATCAGGCTATATATTCAGAACGTGACAGTTGTTGTGAACGGGATTTCGGAGAAATTCACCATGGCGTCCCAATATGCCCTGATAAATCACCCGTTCAACATATCGGCTCATGGTACTACCAAGATGACCATTGATTTCAGCATAAGCCAGAGCCTGAACCTACAGAGCATGATCTTTACACCTTCAGTGGGCACAGTTACTGTTAGCTGATTGATCCTGGAAAATTATTCCAGGTCAATTTTTTTTATTTTTTTCATATCCTTTCGGTGAATCTCAAATATGGACAAACCCCTGGTCAACCAAATGGTATCATGCATAGACCTGTTTTATTGACCTGTTTCACGAAGTTCCCAAGAGGGAAGAAGATCAGCCAGTTATGGGAGTTATTCTCGAAATGATTAAATATTGCCCTCACATTGAGTGCCTTACGCACTTACCTAAAGGGTAATTGAGCAGAATACAGCTCTAAGGCGAAAGGGGGACAATTGCGCTGCTGCAGGGATGAACCCGGTATTCCAGGGCTGTGAAACATGAGGATGTGAGTAAGATAGATCTCACTTCTGAGAAGTG
>JAKAFX010000070.1 GCA_021817735.1 Thermoplasmata archaeon
CTTAGTTCCGGCCCCTTCAGGTCGACAAGCAGGGAGAGGAAACTCCCCGTTGAATGATTAATGCGATCAACAATCCCGGCAATACGGGATATGTATCCTGGCTGGATATGGGCTGTATTGATCCTCAAGGATGAAGCTCCTCTTTCGAGAATTAATTCAATCTTTTCGCGACTGTCGCTGGCAGGGCCGATTGTTGCTATGATCTTTGTTCCCATGATCGTACTCATATCACCAGCATCCCGCCGAAATATCCCATGAATATATCAGAAACATTATTTCCTGTTGGCCCTGAGCATATTGCAAGGCCATGCTTCATGAGGAATGTGCTGGAGTCGCTTGACTCTAGTGAATGCATTGCTTGATCTTCATCAATCCCAGCCGCTAGCTGGGAATCCATAACAGCTCCCATGCATTCACTGTTACCGTCTATTCCATCCGTTCCTGCAGAGAGGAAAGTCATTTCCCTTCCCCTGGCTCTGGCCAGCAGGATTAATCTCATTACAAGCTCCTGATTTCTTCCGCCGTAGCCCGTTCCGACCACCTTCGATGTGGTTTCGCCGCCGGCGACGAACCAGAATCCAGTCCCACGCAATGAGTAAATCCCCTCTAGCGCTGAATAAAGCCTCTCGGCGAAGGATTGCACCTCTCCCACATGACCCGATCCAAGGTTGATTACCGGTTCTCCGGTCTCATTGAGAATTGAAGTAATTGCAGATACCATGTCGCTGTTCCGGAGGACCACTTCGGTAGTGACATTCCGGAAAAACTCTTTGGGCGTGGATTCCAGCATGAAATGAGGTTTTATCCGTTCCATAAGTCCTCTGCATGAGGGAATTGAATTTTCAATATTGATTATGGCTGTTTCAGGAATATTGACGGGAGTGAGCGGACCGGATCCGATGAATTCCGGACTGTCCCCGGGTACGTCTGATACCAGAATCGCGAACACTCTTGCAGGGTGAAGCAGCCTTGCAAGCTTCCCTCCCTTGACTGACGACATCGCCTGCCTAATGGTGTTGAGCTGGAATATATCTGCTCCGGAGTTCATTAGGCACCTGGTCAGTTCTGCTTCGGTTTCGATGCTGATCCCTTCTGCAGGAATCTCGAACATAGAAGATGCACCCCCTGATATCAGGACAATCACATTGTCCTCGGGATTCAGGTCTGAAGCGGTTGACAGGAGACGTCTTGAGGCATCCACAGTCCTCTGATCTGGAAATGGATGGGGAGCGGTCAGGATCTCTGCGTAATCACGAAGTCTTGCAGTGTCCTGATCCTCTGGCACTATGAGAGTTGACCTGTAGATCCTGGAACCCATAGAATCCCTGATCCCCATGAACATTCTCAGGGAAGCCTTCCCGAATCCAAGCACAATGGTCTTCCCGCCTCCAAGTTCCTGAGTTAGCTTAGCTGAAATACGGGCAACCGCCAGTGAAGGGGTGTTCTCTTTAAATGCGTTTTCCAGGGCCAGTAGCAGCAGGGCTCCCCTCTTCCCGGTTTTTATCCTGGCTGCGTTCCTTAGAACGGTGAATTCTGGGCTACCCATTTCAGGTCACTGGAACTTTGGAGCCTTTGAGAACGTGTTCGATACTACCCATGGTGGCTCAGAAGGATCAAACGGTTCAATCCCACTAACAATGTGCTGTTCAAGCACCTTCTCGTCAACCTCTGCACCAATCCCCGGCTTCCCATCCAGCTTCAGAAACCCCCTATCAAATGAATAGCCTGACCTGACCAGATTCTTCTTCCAGTCAGGCCAGAACTGGTCGAAGCTCTCCTGAATAAGGAAGTTCCGAATGTTGTAGTCAAGATTGAGCGTAGCGGCAGTCTGGATAGGACCGAAGGCGTTGTGGAATGCCACCTGTACGCCGAACGAGTCGGCTATGGCCGCAATTTTTTTCCCCTCAAGTATCCCCTTGCAGTTGGTTATGTCTGGCTGGATCACGTCAACTATCCCCTGAGATATCACCCTGGCAAAATCTTCCTTGTTAAGGAGCCTCTCGCCAAGTGCCACAGGGACTTTCACACTCCTTATCTCATGCAGGGCAGACTCTAGTTCAGGGTGCACCGGTTCTTCAATGAAAAGGACCTCGAATTCCTTCATTGATTCTGCGACCTTCATGGCATATCTGGGAGAGAACCTGCCATGACACTCTATAAGCAGATCTATCCTGTCCCCCAGTTCACTTCTCAGTGCGGATACGATGGACCGAGCCATCTTCAACCCTTCGCCTGGCAGATCGTCATAGCTTGATCCGAATGGGTCAAACTTCATCGCGGTGAATCCCATGGACACTACCTTTTTCCCTTCTCTTACAAAATCATCTGGGTTGATGCAGTCCGAATACCAGCCATTCGCGTAGGCTCGAATGCTATCCCTCATTCTGCCTCCCAGCAGGTTGTACACAGGTGATCCCATGTACTTGCCAATCAGGTCCCAGCTGGCGATCTCGAATGCACTCAATGCCGCAGTGTCCTGAAATGACCTGGTCAGGTAGAACGAGTTTCTGTAGAACTCATTGAGGTTATGCTCAATATCGAAGCAGTTCGCTCCCTTGAAGATCCGCTCGACCTCTTTCATGCTGCCCATTACAGAGAGTGTTGAGAATGTGGTTGGAGCCTCGCCATATCCCACGATGCCATCATCGGTAGTCAGCCTGACCAGGAGCATGGTGGAACTCCAGGGCGATGAACTCTCCTTGCTCCGATCGCCCAGTTCCATAACGTCGACCTGATTTATCTTTCCCGTCATGAATGAATATTTCCCTATCCTATTGAAGTGTTGGGATCGAGCAGTTAGCCATGGTTAATCCACGCGACGCGTTTTGGTTTCAGGGAGCGAACCCGGTGGATTTCCAGCATTACCATGAAATTGCTGCAAACTGACCAAGGCTTATCTATCATCCATTGATTGAGAAATATGCCTTCAATTCTGGTTACCCCAATGATAACCCCTTTTGACAAGAACGGAAAGATAGAATATAATGCAACAAAGAAGCTCATATCTCGACTTGAAGCATCCGGGGTGGATGCACTGTTTCCACTTGGTTCAACAGGCCTGTTTCCATGGCTATCTGTTGAAGAAAGGCGAAAGTTTACAGAGTTCGTCGTGAAGAGCACCAAACTGCCGGTGTATGTCGGGGTAGGCTCGTCAAACGCGGAGGAAGCAATACTCCTTTCGAGGAGTGCAGAGGACTGCGGGGCGTATTGCGGGGTGATTATGCCCCCTTATTACATCAAGCCGGGATACGATGAGTTGAAACTGTTTTTCTCTTCGGTGCTCGGCTCTATAGATTTTCAGTTTTATCTTTACAATATTCCGCAGCTCGCGGGGACCCAAATCCCGATAGATATGGCACTTGGGTTGAAGGAAGAGTTTGACGGCGTCCTTGGCATGAAGGAGAGTTCCGCTGATATGCGGTACTTTTCCAGTCTCAACGCAATGAGACCCGGCAATTTCAGGCTGTTACAGGGGCAGGATGATCTCCTGCTCCCCTCGCTTTCAATTGGTGCAGACGGAGGAGTCTGCGGGACATCAAACCTCAACACAGGCATACTTCAACTAAGGAAGAGTTTCGATGAGGGCAGGATCCAGGATGCATCCAATATCCATAACAGGACAATAGTTACCATGATGCACGCGCTTAACACCCAGACGTTCCCATCTGGGTACTACTACGGTACGTACAGGAGCATTGGGTTTGACGGTGGTTACAGGACCCCAATGCTTGAGCCAGGTCATCCCGGAATGCTGGCAATAGATGAATTCGTGGAACCTTTCTCTGATCAAAAGTAAAATGCAGGAAGGTGATACTGCACCATGACATTCGACAGCCTCCAGGACTACCTGAAATACCTTTCAAAGAACAATGACCTTGTACTGATAAACGACGAGGTGGATCCTGAGCTGGAACTAACCCACATTCTTAGCGAGGAGGAGAGGATCGGCAAGGGCAGGTCCCTAATGTTCAACAGGGTAAAGGGGAGTTTTGTTCCAGCAGTTGGTAACCTCTTCTCCACTAAGGAGAAAATGGTCGCGATCCTGGGCGATGACCCGTACAGCATAGGCCAGAGGCTCAGCAACCTGGTTAAGGCCCCGGAGAGCAATGAATCGATCATATCAAGGGGAATCGAGATGTTCAGGGAACTGAGCGGCGTCAGGCCGAAGGTTTCCGGTAGCGTCGGCTCTGGTCATGAGGTCCTTGATAGGGTTGACCTGGGAAGGTACCCCATAACAAAGACCTGGCCCCAGGATGCAGGTAGATTTATCACTCTGCCGCTGGTCATCACAAAGGATCCGGAAACAGGAACCAGGAACGTTGGAATGTACAGGATGCAGGTATATGACCAGGAGACCACTGGAATGCACTGGCATATTCATAAGGGTGGAGCTGGCCATTTCGCGAAGCAGGGGGAGAGGAAAGGGACAATGGATGTGGCGGTCGTCATCGGCACAGATCCCCTGACAATGTTTTCCGCAGTCGCTCCGATCCCTGAAGGTATTGACGAATTCTCCTTCAGGGGGATCGTGGGAAGGAAGCGGCTCGATCTTGTCAAGGGGCAGACTGTGGATCTTGAGTACCCAGAGAATTTCGAGATAGTCCTGGAGGGATACGTTGACCCTTCCGAAACCAGGGTTGAGGGACCATTCGGTGACCATACCGGATATTATTCACTGCAGGACGAATTCCCCATATTTCACGTGAAGAGGATCATAGAGAAGAAGAACAGGGTCTATCCGGCGACCATTGTTGGCAAGCTTTGGCACGAGGATGTCGTGATTGGCAAAGCCGTGGAAAGGATGTTCCTGCCCCTGGTGCAGTCACAAATACCAGAGATAGTGGACATGAATACCCTGGAAGAAGGAGTTTTCCACAACATTCTGGCCGTATCCATCAGGAAGCGCTATCCCGGTCATGCCAGGAAGGTCATGTTCTCATTGTGGGGTATGGGACAGCTGATGTTCTCAAAGATCATCGTCGTGGTGGATAACGATGTCAACATACATGACAGGAAGCAGCTTCTATGGGCAATGTCTACCAGAATAGATCCCGATCGAGACGTCACCATCATACCAGGCACAATAACTGACACCCTGGACCACGCATCCCCAAGGATCAATTATGGCTCCAAGATGGGGATAGATGCAACCAAGAAGGGAAAATCTGAGGGCTATGAGAGAGTCTGGCCAGACGTTCTGCAGATGTCTGAGGACGTTGACAAAATGGTAAAAGAAAAGTGGAAAAGGTTCAGCCTTTGATCTCAGTCAGAAAGTTCCTGGAATACATCAAGTTCGAGCACACAGTATTCGATCTCCCATTCGTATGGGCTGGAGGAGTCATCGCGTCGCAGGGACACTATGACATCCTCACCTTTCTTGTCATCACCATTGCTGCGGTGAGCGCCAGGGCCACTGCAATGTCGGTGAACCGGATCCTGGGAAAGAAATACGATGTCATCAATCCAAGAAAAAAGACATGGCCCCTGGTTACAGGAGCGATAAAAAGCTCTACGGCTTTGCAGTTGACCATCGTGTTTGCGCTTATATTTGAGTTGTCCGCCTTCCTGCTCAATAGACTTGTTCTATTGCTGTCTCCTTTGGTCCTTGTCTTATTCCTGACTGACCCGCTCCTGAAACGTTATACTCCGTGGAGGCACCTTTACATGGGCTTCACCATTGGAGTTGGAGTACTGGGAGGATATCTGGCTGTTACGCCGGTGATTCCTTCCAGCCCGGAAGTATATCTGGTGTTCCTTGCATCATCACTGTGGATCGGGGGGTTTGACATGATCTATGTCATACCTGACATTGAGTTCGACAGGATCAACGGCCTCAAGACCGTGATGACCCAGTACGGCGTGCGCCGTGGGCTTGCGATTTCAGCTGCAGTACATGCGATGACCGCATTTGCGTTTATTGCCCTCGCATTTTACATTCAGTCTGTCTGGTACTACATCATACTGGTTCCAATCATCTCCCTGATTGTGATCCAGCACATCATCGTGGACCCGGAGAACCCCAGGAGCATCAGGATGTCGTTCCTTGGAGCCAACTCATTCATCGGGTTCCTGTTCCTGCTCGCGTTAGTACTGTATTACATGTAGCTAT
>JAKAFX010000071.1 GCA_021817735.1 Thermoplasmata archaeon
GCCGGTGCTGAGTCGATATTCTTAGTAAGGTCGCTCATAGATAAGGAAAAACATAAAATCGAGGTCAGGGAAGATCCATCTGATCGCGGACATATACTGAGACTCAGGAAAGAGGAGCTGCAATTTCTGAGGGTATCTATCGTTTTCTTTGCGATAGGATTTGGGTTGATGTCCATTCAATACCTCTATTCTAACCAGGGCGGATTAGCCTATGTAATCCTGACTGGATTGTTAATCCCCCCGGTGGAGGCAATTGCAATTTTCTCCTTGCTGTTCTGGATAATATGGCATTTCTCTAGAAGGAGCGAAGAAAGGAAGAACGACCCGTCGTGAATCTCTATGGATAAGCCTGCCCCTAGCCCACACTCTGCCCAATCTGTGAATATGTTAGATTGGACATGAGAAGTGGGTTCGATGAAGGGGATATTACGTTTTACTCTAGATTACATATCTTCCGTACGGCCTTAAGGTAACAGGGGAAGCAGAGAAATGGATGAAGCCTGGGAAGACCGGTATAAAAAGGAGCAAAACTCAGGATAGCACAGTGAAAGCGGTGACAATAACAATAAATAATCCCCATCCCATAGCATATTTGGATGGAATCCCTGGAGAAGGTATGTAGTGCAGTAAGCCAGTGCAAACTTTGTGACCTTCACTATTTCAGGAGGAAATCTGTATGTGGCGTGGGAAACCCGGCTGCCAGGATAATGATCATCGGAGAAGCCCCGGGGACCAAGGAAGACGAAGTAGGAAAACCATTCGTCGGCAGGAGCGGCCAGCTAATCAACCGAGTCATGAATGAATTTGGAATGTCCCGGGACGAGGTGTATATCACCAATTCAGTAAGATGTAAACCAAAGGCTGGCACCTCCCCCAAGACAAGGGAAATAAAGACCTGTTCCCCGTACCTCAAGGCGGAGATCGGCCTGCTTAAGCCACAGCTCATCATTCCCATGGGCAACACCGCGATCAGATCTCTGGGCCTGATAATGGACAGGAAACTTGGAAAGATTAGTGGCATCAGCGGGAAATTTTTCCTCATTGGGAATTACCTGATTTCTCCCCAGTTCCACCCTGCTGCAATACTGAGGAATCCAAAGAAACTGGAGTACTTCAGGATTAACCTCGGAAGGGCATTCGAGATGGCAAGACATCTCACCGCAGACCTAAGCCAGGAATTTCTGAAGGCAAACAGGATAGAGATCCTGTAGTGCCCTACAATTGGAACAGCTGGTAATTTGGAGGTTCGGACGTGATCCTTATGTCGTGTGGGTGGCTCTCCTTCAGGCCCGCGACACTTATCTTGATGAACCTGCTGTTCTTCCTCAACTCTTCCAGGTTGCTTGCTCCAACGTAGCCCATCCCGGATTTTACTCCTCCGATGAGCTGGAACAGGACATCCTCGACGCGTCCCCTATACGGGACTGCACCCTCAACACCTTCAGCCACGAACTTGTTCTCTGCGATCTTGCCGTACCTGTCCGAAATGCCCCTGGAAATTGCACCGAGTGAGCCCATTCCCCTGTATGACTTGTATTTCCGGCCATTGAGTATGAGTTCAGACCCGGGGCTCTCCTCTGTGCCTGCAAGGAGCGATCCAAGCATTACTGAGCTGGCTCCTGCTGCCAGGGCCTTGACTATGTCTCCAGAAAACCTGATTCCACCGTCGGCAATCACCGGGACTCCATGCCCGGAGGCGACATCTGCGACCTCAGCGATAGCCGTGAGCTGGGGGAATCCAACCCCGGCAATTATCCGTGTGGTGCATATTGACCCAGGGCCAATACCGACCCTGAGGCCGTCGACGCCCAGGGATATCAGGTCCTCGGCTGCCATGCCTGTCGCTATATTTCCTGCCACAATCTGGATGTCCACTGCAGCCCTCATCTTCTTGAGGGAAGCCTGGACGTTGGTGTTGTGGGCATGCGCGGTATCCACAACAATTGCATCTGCACCTGCTTTTTCCAGGTTTATTGCCCGCTCCAGATCGAACGGGCCAACAGCTGCAGCAACAAGAAGCTGTCCTTCCGAGTCCCGGGAAGCGTCTGGAAACTTCTTCCTGGTGCGGATGTCCTTGGAAGTTATCAGTCCAACAACCCTGCCGTTCTTGTCCACCAGAGGCAGTTTCTCGATCCTGTTCTCAAATAGGATCGTCCTGGCCTCCTCTATGTCCACATTCTCGTCAGCGAATACAACGTCACTGGTCATGACGTCCTTCACGCTTCTCTTGTCTTTGTCGAGAAACTCCAGGTCTCTCTTGGTAACGATCCCAACAAGCTTGTCATTGGACACCACAGGAAGGCCGGCGATATTCTTTTCCTTCATTATGCTACGGACCTGCTCTAGCGATGTGTCGGGTGCCACAGTATGGACGTTCCTGATCCTCAGGGACTCTTCCCTCTTGACTTTCTGGACCATCTGGATCTGGGAGTTCACGGTCATGTTCCTGTGTATGACCCCAATGCCGCCATACCTCGCCATTGCCATGGCCATGTAGTCTTCGGATACGGTATCCATCGGGGAACTGACAATTGGCAGTTTTAGCGCTATCTTCCTGCTGAACTGGGTGTGAACAACTGCATCCCTCGGTTCAACAGAACTCCTGCCGGGGATCAATAGGACATCGTCAAAAGTGTAACCCTCTGTAAGATTGGAGAGTTTTTCCTTATACATGCCAACGGATAGTTGAAGAATATATAAGCTTGATCCGGGGCATGAAATTGCTACAGAAGCAGTAATTCCGGCTGCAAGCTGAACATGCGAGGCCGCTTCTGGCGTGCCTTTACTTCAACTCTCGCGGAGGCCGGAAAGCATCTGCTTCAGGCCGACCTTCCCCTTCCTGAAAATCCTGGGGTTCATGATCCTGACATCGTTGGGGACAACCGGCCTGAACTCCATGTTTGCCAGTATATCGCGGTCGATGTCTATGCCCGGGGCAACCTCATCCAGCAGGATGCCCTTTGGGGTCAGCCTGAATACAGCCCTTTCTGTAACGTAGGTAATGTCCTTGTTACCCCTGACTGCATATTCTCCTTTGAAAAGCACCTTGTACACGTCCCTAACGAACTTGATGGTTTCGCCCTCCTTCACTATCTCGAGTTTCCCTTCCCGTACCTGTATGTCGTGCTTTCCAGCCATGAACGACCCCGCGAATATCGTGAAGGGAGAGCCGCTGGCGATCACAGGGAATCCGCCTGGTCCAGGAGTCCTTCCCGGCAGCAATGAGGGATTGACATTCCCGAACCTGTCCACCTGCATGAACCCGAGCACCGCCATGTCAATTATCCCTCCCTCATAGAGATTGAACTGGTCTGGAAGCGGAATAATGGCAAACGGCCCGATGGACACTCCAAAATCCTCACCAGCAAGCGGGAGTCCTCCCCATGGGCCAGCTTCCACTGTTGCATAGACATAGTCCGAGACCCTTTCCCTTTCCAGAACGCCTGGTATCTCCGATGGAATCCCCACCCCAAAATTGGCAAGGATCGGTCCGTTCTTGTTCCTGACGCATCTCATCATTTCAATGGCGGCCCGTCTCTGGATCACCGACCTCACGTCCAAAACCCCAGGCGGTTCGCTGATGCTTCGTTCCGGGGGGATGATCCCTCCGGAAATCCTTGGGTCAAACTCAATGGAACCGGTTTGCCACGTGTATTTCTCTGGGGCGACGACCACGTAATCTACCAGGGGCCCAGGTACGTGAACGGCCTTGGGGTTTATCGTGCCAGTCCTTGCAACCCTCTCGACCTGGCAAAATACCTTTCCCCTGTTGGGGCAGGCTTTAACAGACTGGGCTATGGTGAAAACCGTTCCATAGATCCCCTCTTTCTCCATGCTTATGTTGCCCATCTCATCGGAAGTAGTTCCCCTGATCAGCCCAATGCTTGGCTTCGGTGCCGTGATGAAGATGAATTCCTCCTCCCTAAGGGATACCAGTTCCGATCTGACCCGCTTCTCCGCCCTTGCTTTTTCATTGAGGAAACCACCGTCATTTCTCGGATCAAGGAACGTCCCCAAGCCAACCTTTGTGAGCAGGCCGGGCCTCCCGCCGGATATCTCCCTAAGCAGGTGTGCCATGGTCCCTATGCTGCAGGTATAGGCCGGGAAGACATTATCCTCGACAAGCCTCTGGAGGCTCTTGGACCACCCGAGGAACGGCATGAAGACTCCCCCAATGAAGCCAGAATCAGATGATTCAAGGATCTTGGAGCATATTAGGTCCATTCCCCTACCGGTCGAGGCCGGAAGGCTGTCCGATTCAATGAACAGATCCCTGGGGTGGCCAGTCTTCTCATATGATCTGTAAAGCTCCATCAATATGTACTCAGGTGCAGTAGAGACATTGAAGCCGGAAATGATTACAGTACTGCCGTCCGGTATCTTCCTGACTATTCTCTGAAGCTCGTTTTCCTTGAAAAGGATCGACGGCATACGCCAATGATTGTTCACGCGTATATAATAAGGAATTCTAAAAGAATAGGCTTACGCCGGCATCATCAATCCATTCCTGTAGCTTCGGGGACCGCATCGCCTTACTTCCTGCGGCTCTTTATAAGTTTCCTGAGTTCGTCTGCGGTCATGGTGTTCACGACCAGTTCAGGAGTCAACCATCCCCTGCGTGCCACGGCGCATGCAAATCGGAGGTTCCTCAGGTCCCTGACACTATGGGCGTCGCTTCCCAGGACGAACATGTTTCCTGAGGCTGCAGCCCTCCTCACAAGGTCAGAAGGAAGGTCTGATCTCTCCGGCTGGCCGTTGATCTCAAGGAGAACCTTATTGTCTCTGCAAGCCTCAAAGATGAGATCCAGGTTTAGGTCGTATGGTGCCCTTGTTCCGATCAGCCTCCCGGTCGGGTGAGCAAACGCGTCCACGTACCCGCTCTCAATCGCTTTTATGACACGGGAGGTGTTCTCCTGCTCAGTCCCTATGCTCTGGTGCAGGGCAGCTACGACATAGTCCATCTGGTCAAGCACTGCTCCTGAAAGGTCCAGGCTTCCGTCCCTAAGTATCTCGAGTTCAACCCCCTTCATCACCCAGATCCCTTCATTCTGCATGTTATCGATCTGGGAATTCATCATCCTGAAACGCCCTTCATCAAGTCCCCTTGCAACCCTGAGGCTCCTGCTATGGTTCGTAATAGCGATGTATGACAAACCTGCACCCACTGCAGCGTTCACCATTTCCTCCAGAGAGTCCTTTCCGTCCGAGTCGACGGTGTGGGCATGGAGGTCGCCCTTGATCTGGTCATTACTCACGAGCTTAGGCAGATTCCCCGAAACTGCCGCTTCTATTTCGCCGTTGTTTTCTCTTAGCTCCGGCTCTATCCACTGGCCTACCAGTTTCTGGTATATTTTCTGCTCGCTCGGTCCCTCCAGCCTCTCATCGTTTCTGAAAAGCCCGTATTCGCTGAGCTTCAGGCCCATCGAGATCGCAATGTCTCTCATCCTGATGTTGTGCTCCTTGCTCCCGGTGAAGTACTGCATGGCTGACCCGAAGGATTCTTCCCCGATGAACCTGAAATCGCAGGTCAGTCCAATATCGAGCAGAACAGTAACCCTTGACTCACCGCGAGAGATTACTTCCTTGACATCGTCCATTGCCAGGATTGCGTCTGTTGCAGCATGCCTATCCGCGGCCGTTGCCAGGAAATCTAGGTCTCCTAAAGTATCCCTCATCCTTCTGAAAGACCCGGCTGGCTCAAGTCTCTGGAAACTGCCAGTAGCAAGCAGCCTCCCCCTGAATGCCATGACCTGATCATACACAAGACCAAGAGGTATTCTCTCCGGCCCAGATTCAACCAGTAACCTGACCCCCCTTGCGATGTTCTCCTGGCTCTTTTGGCCGAATCCTTCCAGGCCGGCAATCCTGTTTTCTGTTATTGCTTTCTGAAGGTCCTCGAGATTCTTCACCCCAAGCCTCAGAAAGAGCTGGGCAATCTTCTTCGGGCCAAGGCCCTGAATCTTCCTGAGGGTCGAAAAGTCGACGGGATATATCTTCTTCATCTGGTCGTACTTGTCTATCCTGCCTTCCCTTATGTACTGCAGTATTTTT